>JAHEFU010000106.1:0-4040 GCA_024645305.1 Planctomycetales bacterium | reverse complement strand
CGCGATGCCGTTCCATGTACTGGTTCAGTGCGGCACTGCCGCAGGCAGCCAGCAGGGTCCCTCCCACGGTCCACCACATGAGCGGGTACTGCACCATACCCCGCGAGGCAATCAGGAAGCCGACAAGCGTAGTAATGACCACCAGCAGGTTAAGGTTGAACTTAACCAGCTTGAACAGACCCTTGATGGATTCTCTTGGCATTGGACTTTCCGGGACCACGGGCCCCCCGGCACCCGGACTTTGCCCTGATGCGGGCTGAGCTTACATCAGGCCAGATGGCGGCGGTGGTATTTTACCGCAGATAGGACTGGCATCAGACAGGGAACCCCTCGGCCCGATGGGATAATGCTGCTGTTCGGATGTGGAGAAACATATGTCAGTAGTGAAACGGAGTTCGCCGGGCCGCTCGGACATCATGGCCATCGGATTTGCGATCGTCGTGGCGATGTGGAGCAGCGGCTACTTCCTCAGGCTGCTTCCCGCCGTGCCATCACCCGCAGTGTTCGCCGTAATGCTTGGCATCCTGCTGGCGGGTGGCTGGTGCAGCGGTGCCTATTCCGGCCGTGGAGCCGCCGGCGGCCTGATGTGCGGCCTGTTCGCCGGACTGATCAACCTCCTGATCCTCGGCAGCGTAGTCGGTGGGGAGCAGGCCGCGGGCGTGCCGAGCATCGCCATCTGGGCCCCGCTCTCCATCATCGCCCAGGGCCTCATTTGCATGCTTGGAGCGCTGGCTGGCAAATCCGCCTACCGTAGTAGCCGCCAGCCCTGCAACTGGACGGGCATCCTCGCCACGACTGCCGCCACCGCGACCTTCATTCTGCTGTTCGCCGGCGGGCTTTTGACCAGTGAACGCGCCGGCATGGCCGTGCCCGACTGGCCGAACTCCTTTGGCACCAATATGTTCCTCTTTCCACTGGAGCGCATGACCGGAGGAATCTACTACGAGCATGCCCACCGCCTGCTGGGAGTGCTCGTCGGCCTGATATCCATTTTCCTGGCTGTGCATCTGGCATTTGCCGACCGGCGCCGGGTGGTCCGCGCCCTGGGCTTCATCGTATTGCTGATGGTGGTCATCCAGGGGATCTTCGGCGGTAAGCGCGTGGAACTCAACGCCCTGACCCTGGCTTTCGTGCATGGTGCCTTCGCCCAGGCCGTGTTCGCAACCTTCGTCGCCATCGCCGCGCTGACAAGCACGACCTGGAAATCAGCCATCGAGCCGCTGGAACTCGCCGGGGCGGATTCGGACAAACTGCAGACACGGATCCTCATGGGCCTGCTGCTGGTGCAGATCACACTGGGTTCACTGATCCGTCACATCGATATGCATACAGGCCTGCACATCACCCTGGCCGTGATCATCGTGGGCTACGCCTTCTACCTCGGGATCCGCATCGCCAGCCGCTATGTGGAAAGCAGGCTGCTTGTGATACTTGGCAACGGACTGACCGGTATCGTGCTGCTGCAGCTGTTCCTCGGCTTCTGGGCCTTTGCCGGCCGCGGGATCGCCGCCAAGGCGGGACAGCTGTATAGCGCGACGCATACGGAAGTCGCCGCCGATCCGCCGCTGATCTACGTGATGAGCGCCAGCATCCATCAGATCACCGGGGCCATCCTGCTGGCCTGGGCTGTCATGCTGGCCCTGTGGTGCAACCGCCTGCTGCGCAATGCAGCTCCCGCCGTCGGGCCGGAGACAGGACCGGATCAGTAGGCCCAGCCCTCGCTGATCTGCCTGAGCATCTCCTGCGGGTCACTGGTGGGAGCGTTGCAGGCCCCCTTCTTGCAGACGAATGCCGTCGGCTTGCCTTCCCACTGGGCCTTCCCGAGCAGCATGGGCTGGGTCACGAGCGTGCTGTCAGATGGGCCTTCCGCCGGCACGTGCATAGGCAGGACGTAGTTGCGGCCCTTGCTGCGTGCCAGGTTGAGCATCTCAATTGTCAATGGATCGTCGGCGTCGCCCGCCACGACCAGCTCGTAGTACGGTCCGTTGGACAGCAGGGCCACGTCCAGCCAGTTCGCCATTTCCAGGCCGGCCTGGCTGAGGTACTCATGGTAAGCCTCAAGGTCACTGGACACCGTGGCGAAGTAGCCCGCCTCTCCGCTGACAGCGGCCACCTTGAGCAGGGCCTTGAGCATCTGGCTGTTCCCACTGGGTTCCACAGTGTCAAACACCTCGATGCGGCGGCCCAGCGGCTGCTCCACATAGTCCGCGGTCAGGTACCAGCCTGCATCCTCCGCGCGGAAGTGTTCATTGGCGAATGTGACTGTCTCGAGTCCGGTCTGCAGCCAGCGCTCGTCACCGGTTGCCAGGTAGAGGTCCAGCATGCCGTTGGCAATACAGGCATAGTCATCGAGGACCCCGTCGCCGCTGGCCACGTGACCCGTACTGGCACGGTGGAAACTGCCCATGGGTGTGTCCATTGAATGGTTGGAAGTCAGGTAGTGGGCGATCCGCTCTGCCGCTTCGCGGTACTGTTCATCGCCATAGGCTGAATATGCGGCACTGAATGCGCTCAGCGCCAGTCCGTTCCACGAAGTGACGATCTTCCTGTCCAGTGTGGGCGGTACACGCTTTGCGCGGTAGTCGCGGATCTGCTGGCGGTAACTGTCAAACAGTCCGGCAACAGTCTCGGCATCCAGCCCGCTGGCCTCCATCACCTTTTCCGGCTTGGCCCGCCGGCTGAGTACAGTCACATTGCTGATCTTGCCATGGAAGTCCTCGAAGTTGCCCTCCTCCGTGATCCCGAACAGCGAATTCAGGGCCGCGCCGTCAGTCTCCCCGGCGATCCCGACCATCTCGGCGGGCGTGAAGCAGTAGTAACTGCCCTCCACCCCGTCACTGTCGGCATCGAAGCTGGAGTAGAAGCCACCCTCGGCATCCTGCATCTCCCGCAGCAGGAAATCAAGTGTGTCACGAGCGATGAAGCGATATGCATCGTTGTCAAACAGCTCGCCGGCTTCGATATACAGGCTGGCCAGCTGGGCGTTGTCATACAGGAGCTTCTCGAAATGCGGCACACTCCAGCTCTCATCCACTGCGTAGCGGTGGAATCCACCGCCGATGTGGTCATAGATTCCGCCGCGCATCATCTCATCCAGGGTCTTGACCACCATCTCCTTCGCCTGTTCGTTGCCCGTCTTGCGGTAGTAGTGCAGCAGGTATTGCCAGCGCACTGGCGTGGGGAACTTCTGCGGAGCCTGGAAGCCGCCCCAGGTGTTGTCAAACAGTGGTTCGGCGGTGGCCAGCACCTCGTCCAGCAGGGCCTGGTCAATGGTTCCGCTCTCGCCCGGCTGTGGCAGCTGGGCCACGAAGTCGGCAACCTGGTCGCTCTGGTCCATGATCTGCTCACGGTTCTCGTCCCAGGTCTGGACAATCTTCAGGGTCAGCGCCATGAAGTCAGTCTTCGGCATGTAAGTCGATCCCGTGATCGGTTTCCTGGCCGGTGTCAGGAACATGTTCAGTGGCCAGCCCCCGCCACCGCGGGTCAGGCCCTGCAGGGCCATCATGTATGTGGCATCAATGTCCGGCCGCTCCTCGCGGTCCACCTTGATGCAGATGAAATGCTCATTCATATATTCCGCAGCTTCGACGTCCTCGAACACCTCTTCTTCCATTACATGGCACCAGTGGCAGGAGCTGTAACCGATCGAGAGGAAGATGATCTTGTTCTCCTCCTTGGCGCGGTTGAAGGCCTCATCTCCCCAGGGATACCAGTCCACGGGGTTGTACATATGCTGCTGCAGGTACAGCGAGGTCTCGTTCTTAAGGTGGTTTGCGGTCCGGTTCTCGTTATCCATTTCAGCTCCGGCTGCGGCATCAGTCCCGGTAGCCAGCTCTGTAGCGGATCCGCCCTTTGCGCCTTGCTCCTTATCGCTCGTGTCCTGGTTACAGGAATTGAGCAGCAGGCCGCAGAGGCAGCATAGCAGAATTGCGCGGCAAAGGGATCCCGGTGAGAGTGTCTTGGTTTTCATGTCGTTCCTGCAGCCCTGTAGGGTTATCAGATATTCAGCCTGGAGTATGATTCCAGCCCGACAGTCTAAC
>JAHEFU010000105.1 GCA_024645305.1 Planctomycetales bacterium | reverse complement strand
GCAGTTGAGCAGGATGATGATGTCGCCGCGGCTGTGCTCTATGCCCAGGTTGTTACCTCCGGCGAAGCCCAGGTTACGGCCGGCCTGAACCAGCTGCAGCTCATGGGCGGAGAGGTCCAGCTCGCCAAAGCCGGGGCTGGCGTTATTCACAAGGATCACTTCACGCAGGGGATGGTCCTGGGCGGCAATGGATTCCAGGGCCCGGGGCAGCAGTTCCTCGGTATTCCAGTTGACCAGGATGTAGGAAACCAGGGGAAGTTTGCCGGACACGGCTCAATTATACGAAAGGGCTGATCCGAATTGCCGGCAGCTTTGAAATGCTGTAATCTCTTGATGAGGTGGGAACATCATGAGACTACTGATGATATTGCTGATAGTGTTCCTTGCTGCTGTGCCCGCATGCAACAGCAGTCCCGCCATGCGGGACACGGACGAAGCCGCCACAGGCATGTTGCAATCACGGAGTATTGCCGACGATGCAGTTCCGCCTGCCACATCAGCCGGGGAAACCACTGTCCCGGATCTCAACGAGCTGTTCCAGAGAGAACAGTCGTTTGTGACCTACCCCATGGATTCCCTGCCAGGGCTGTCCATGTCTGGAAGCCTGCCCCCCTCAGGATCCGGCGAAATCCGGGAATTCGCAGCCCCCGACATCTGGAAATCCGAGCTGATCGGCACTGGCCTGCTGGACTTCAGTTATGGCAGTGCGGGCAATGCGAATGTGCTGCGGATCCGGATCCTGGACCATGACAAAGTGACGGTGCGGGGCACGGGTTACAAAGCTGCGCAACTGCAGGAGATCCGTAAGCAGGTGGAAGCCGCGTTGCATGGGAATCCGCAATGGTACATGGACTGGCAGTCCATGCGGGGCAAGGTATTCCAGTGGAACGGGATAGATGAAGACTGCCTGGACTTTCCCAGCAATGCGGTCCAGCCCGGCTTGCCGTTCCAGTTCGATCCGGATCTGGATGGCCAGCCTGGCTATCTCTTCCAGTGGCAGGCTCCCCACATGGAATTTGAGAATGCCTTCCCGCATATTCTTATCAGGCCTGAGGACTGCCTGGAACTGCGCTGGCGTGTTGACGGACTGATCCGCGATGCCCTGGACCGGATGGGTATTGACTACGAAGCAACGGACAACCTCTCGGTCACCAGTTCCTGATGCTGTCAAATCCGCGAGTGATAACACAATCCTGAAGCGTGCTGCGTCAACTCTTCTATTCAACCCGGAGGTGGGAAGAAATGAAGAAGATGACACTGCTGCTGCTTGCAGCCGGAGTGGTAGTAGCGGGAACATACCTGTGCGCGGCAGGCCAGCCTGGTGCGAATGCCACTGATCAAATTGCGACCCGGGCCTGCTCGAGCTCCCCGATCTGCCTTACGATGGCCAGTGCTGCGGCGGACAGGGCGGTTGAGGATGAGACCGACTCAACAGTAAACAAGAACCTCAATCTGTTCTTTGCAGATGGCGAAGCCCCCGGCCTGGGCGCGGACACCGGTTTTGAGATACTGATCAAGGAACTGCTGGACAGTGGTGACCTGACGGAAGCCGGTGCCGTAAAGCTGCGCGAGTCCCTCCGCGAGAACCACTACTTCGGCCTGCATGCTCCCCTGCAGTTCGTCCCCAGGCTCGGGGAGGACGGCGAGCCGCTGGACCAGTACTTCGGTCTGGGACTGGCAGAAAATGGGACTGGCCTCTTCGATTTCTCTTTCAGCGGTGATGACGACGGCAGGAAGCTGGAAATCAGTATCGGGGATGACGGCGAAGTAGAAGTCGGGGGAGAGGGTTACAGCGACGAGGAACTGGCTGAGATCCGCGAGAAGATCCAGAAGCAGCATGCGGAGGGCGGCCCCCTGATGCTGTTTGAGGGTCCCATGCAGGGCCATGTCATGAAGTGGAGCCAGCAGGACGGCGAGCATCCCTTCTTCTTCAGGAAGGGGGAGGAAGGCAACATGCCCTTCGGCGTCGGTGGAAGCTGGATGAATGAGGATGGCAACTTCGACCTGAAGGAATTCCAGAAGCAGTTCCCCGGCGGCGAGGCCTTCCAGTGGAAACATGAGGAAGGCGCTGCCCTGCCCCACATGTTCATGTTCCAGGATGGCGACGGTCCGCTGCGCGAGCAGGTGGAGCGGATGGTGCGGGAGATCCTCGATGAGATGGGTATCGACTACAACGGCAACGAAAACGTAAACACCACGAGCTGCTGAAAGAGGCGGCTCTGATCCAATGTTTGTGCAGGCAACCCGCCGTCAGGCGGGTCTGCTTTTTCTGCTGACAGGCCAGACCTGCTAAAATCCCACGGTGGAATCCGTCTGGCAGTGGGTGCAGGGGCTCAATCCGCTGCTGGCGGTGATGATCCTGACGTACCTGCCCATCTTCGAGCTGCGCGCCAGTGTGCCCTACGGCATCCTCGCCACGGATCTGCAGGTCTGGCAGGTACTGCCCGTCGCGGTGCTGTCCAACTGGGCCGTAGCCCCCGTGGTGTATCTCTTCCTGAAGTACGTGATGCGCTTCATCCTGCGCTGGAAGTGGTTTGCCCGGCTCTGGGAGCGCTACATCGAGCATTTCCAGAAGCGCATCCACCGCGCGGTGGAGGGCAAGGGGGCCTGGGGCCTGGCGCTGTTCATCGGCATTCCGATCCCGGGCAGCGGCGTGTATGCCGGGGCCCTGGGGGCCTACCTGCTGGGGATGGGCCTGCGGCGCTTCCTGGTCGTATCCCTCGCCGGGGTGATCATGGCGGCCAGCATCATGGCCATCCTCTCCATCTTCTTCAAGGAATTCCTGCTGCAGTACGTGCGGATTCCCGGGGTGCAGTAGCCGGTCTGGCCGGCCCGGCTGGCCAATCCTGCGCGAAAATCCGCTAAAGCGCCCGTTTCAGCTTGACCATAAGCCCTGCGCTGACTATCATTCCTGCGGGCGTTTAGCTCAGTTGGTAGAGCAGCTGACTCTTAATCAGCGGGTCACGGGTTCGAATCCTGTAACGCCCAGTTTCAGACTTCCTCCAAGAGGTATAACAAGACGATGACTCACATCAGCTAGCCAGCGGTTTCCACAGTGAAAACCCGCGTGTCCGGCACATGCCGGAATGGCTGCTGAGTGATCCACCGCTCTCCTGAGTGGACACCCGCCATCAACACCCTGCCCCGTTGCGCGCGCACACCTGTTTCGGCTGCAAGAGCCGGGGAGGATCAAGTGGCATTACTGAGTTTCCACGAAGTCGGAATGCACTTCGGAGCGGCTGAGGTCCTGAGCGGGATCAGCCTGGCCATCGAACCCGGGATGAAGATCGGGCTGGTGGGCGAGAACGGCAGCGGAAAAAGCACCCTGTTGCGCCTGGCAACGGGGGAACTTACGGCGGACACGGGCAGGCTGGAACAGGCCCGCGGCCTGCGGATGGCCTGCATGGAGCAGCTGCCGCAGTACCCGGCGGGCAGCCTGGCTATCGATCTGGCCCTCACTGCCCGGCCCCGGCTGGCTGAGCTGCGCAGGCGCTGCCGGCAGCTGGAACAGGCTGCGGCCGAGGACAGTGCTGCCGCGCTTGAGTATGCAGAAGCGGTGGCCGGCTATGAGGCGCTGGGCGGTTACAGCTTCGAGTCGGATGTCCGGCGCGTGCTGGACGGCCTCGGACTGGATGAAGCCTCCCTGTCCCGCCCGCCGGAGCAGTTGTCAGGCGGTGAGGGAGCGCGGCTGGCCCTGGCCCGCGCGCTGCTCAGCGAAGCCGACCTGCTGCTGCTGGATGAGCCTGACAACCACCTCGACCTGGCCGGCATCCGCTGGCTGGAGCAAAGCCTGCGGGACTACAGCGGAACCCTCGTGATCGTCAGCCACGACCGGGAGCTGCTCGACCATGTGGTGGACAGCGTGATCGAACTGGAGGACGCCACGGCCCGGCTGGAGCATGGCGGGCTGGCGGAATACTTCGAGCGCAAGCGGCTGCAGCACGAGCGGCAGAAGGTCCTGTACCTGGAGCAGCAGAAGCGGGTGCAGAGGCTGCGAGCGGACATCAGCCGCATTGAGCAGAGCGCTCGCAGTATGGAGCACATGAGCACCAATGACCACTGGCGCAGGATTGCGAAGAAAGTAGCGAAGACCGCCGTCGTGCGCAAGCAGAAGCTCACGCGGGAACTGGAGGGAGAGCAGGCCGTTGCCAGACCGCAGGAGCGCGGACGGATCGGCTTGTCCGTCGGGGATGCCGGCCGGGGTTCACGCAGCCTGCTGTGGGTGGAGGAGCTGAGCCTGGCCTACGGTGAGCGGCTGATCCTCGATTCTGTCAACCTGCGGCTGGAGCGGGGCCAGCGGATCGCCATCACCGGTGGCAACGGCTGCGGCAAGACCAGCCTGCTGGACGGCCTCGTCGGCGAGCTGGAACCGCTTGGCGGCAGGGTCTGGCTGGCCGGCAGCGCGGAACTGTTCTACTGCGACCAGCAGCAGGCCGGGCTGGATCCACAGCTCAGCCTGTATGAGCAGCTGGAGCAAAGCAGCCCGTTGACAGCCAACCAGATCCACTACCTGCTGGCCCGCATCGGACTGAAGGGCCGCGCGGATCAGCTTGTCGGTTCACTGAGCGGAGGCGAGCACACCAGACTGCTGCTGTCAGTGCTGATGAATACACATGCCGACCTGCTGGTGCTGGATGAGCCGAGCAACCACCTGGACCTGCCCAGCATTGAAGTGCTGCAGGAAGCACTTCTAGGCTTCAGCGGCGGCGTGCTGCTGGTCAGCCACGACCGGCGGCTTGTCGCCAATGTGGCAACGGAGGTGTATGAACTGCGGGGAGGGAGGCTGTTGCCAGTACAATGAAAGAATGAACTTCCCACCGAAATTCGACCTCAACTACTTCCTGTTCAGTCTGATGGTCGTGTTTTTCTGGGCCTGGATCTTCGCTTTACGCTACTGGCAGTACCTCTGTGCCGGGAAGTATGAAGATCCGCGGGACGTACGTAAATGGGGCTGGATCTCAGGCGGACTGATCTTTGCATCTCTGCTCAGCGCTGGACTGTTCATCCTGAGACTCTGAGGTCCCGGCACTGCAAAGTGCAAGTCAAAATAAAACAATCCAGGTGTTCCACAGCTATACTTCTACAGACGCTGTCCGCGGCTCTTCGGGGGAATGCAGCCCCGGACTTTGACCCATCGGAAAATGGGGCGGCAGCCCGGCTGCCGCTGAGCTGGAAGGCATAACAGGATTGCTGATAACTCCTGGCAGGCCCACCACATCTCAGTCTGCGGATTACCGCGCCCCTGAGCAGTAACGTATAGTCCGGGAAGATCCCGGGAGGATGTAATGGCAGAAGCAATCGCACAGAAGAACCAGGGCCTGGTCTGGGACCTGAGCAGTTATTTCACGGAGTTCAACGGGCCGCAGATGCTGGCCTTCAAGGACACCCTGCGCACGGAAATCGCCCAGTTGCAGCAGGAAGCCGCGGGGCTTGCTGTGCTGAGCAGCAGCACGGCGGATGCCTGGGCCGGCCTGCTCACACGCAGTGAGGACTGGTCGGTACGCTTCTACCATGTCTCCTCCTACGTCGGCTGCCTGAGCGCGGCGGATGCCAAGAATTCGGCATACACTTCGGAGCAGGCCGTCCTGAGCCTGATCGGGGCGGAAAGTGCCAAGTTCGGCGTGGATGTGCTGCGGGCTTTCAAGGGCGTGGATGAGGCGGTTTTCGCGGCCTTCTGCGCCCGGCCGGAGCTGGAGGGCATGCAGTACTACCTGGAGCGCATCCGCGAGCAGGCCCGCTTCCGCATGGAACCCGACCTGGAGAAACTGGCCGCCGACCTGAGTGTGGACGGCTTTGCCACCTGGGGCCGGCTGTATGACACTGTCTCCGGCAAGCTGGAATTCGAGCTGGAAGTGGATGGCGAGAAGAAGATGGTGCCGATCTCCCAGTGGCGTTCGATGATGTCAGACGTTGACAGAAACAAGGGCCGCGCTGCCTTTGAAGCCGGTAATGTTGCCTGGGAAGGTGTCACGGACATCTGTGCCGCATGCCTCAATGCCATTTCCGGCACGCGCCTGACGCTCAACAAGCGCCGCGGGATTGAGCACTTCCTGGATCCCGCGCTGTTCCAGGCCAAGATGAGCAAGGCCTCGCTGGACGCCATGTACAAGGCGATCCATGACAACATTGACGTGGCCCGCGACATCTTCCGCACCAAGGCGGCATTCCTGGGCCAGCCCGGCATCAGCTGGTTTGAGCGCGCGGCCCCCCTGCCGCTGGAGGATGAGTCCACCTATACCTGGCAACAGGGCAGCGACATGGTGAGTGAGGCCTTCAGCAAGGTCTACCCGCAGCTCGGAGAATACTACGACAGTTTCATTGCCCAGCACTGGATGGAGTCCGAGGTGCGCCCGGGCAAGCGGCCCGGGGCCTTCTGCACCGGCTCGCCCTACACGCGCGAGCAGCGGGTCTACATGACATTCAACGGCTCGCTGGGCGACGTGACAACACTGGCCCACGAGATGGGACATGCCTGGCACGGGCACCTGCTCAAGGAACTGCGCCCGGTGGCCCGACAGTACCCGATGACACTCGCGGAAACGGCATCGATCTTCGCCGAGCACATCCTCGCCGACGGGATCTACGCCGACGAGTCCATCAGCACGGATTCCAAGCTGCAGATGCTGGATGCCGACCTCAACGGAGCGGCTACCCTGCTGCTGGACATCACTACGCGCTATGAGTTTGAGAAGGCCATGCATGAGGAGCGCGAGCAAGGCACGATCAGCGTGGACCGCTTCAAGGAACTGATGGTGGAGACGCAGAAGCGCGTGATGGGCGACGCCATGCCGGAGGGCGGTGAGGACCCGCTGTTCTGGGCCAGCAAGCTGCACTTCTACATCACCGGCGTGAGCTTCTACAACTACCCGTACACAGTGGGCTTCCTGCTGGCGCGCAACCTGGCCAACCGCCTGCACAAGGAGGGCTCCAGCTTCCTGCCGAAGTACGAGGCCTTCCTGATGATGACTGGCAGCGCGGATGTGGAGACCTGTGTGCGCGAATGCCTGGCTGACGACGCCACGAAGCCCGAGTTCTGGGCGGAAAGCATCAACAGCCTGCGACCAGAGGTGGAGAAGTACCGCGAACTGCTGGCTGCTGCAAAGAAGGCCTGAGCAGTCGGCTGACAATCGAATCAATCAGGGGAACGGCTTGCCGTTCCCCTTTTCATTTCCAGTCCGGCCTAAGAGTGAGATGCCTGCGGCGGGATGTCGCAGCTAGGGAGTGATTTCCTCTTCCTGCTTCTCACGGTTAAGCTGGTTGACAGTCTGCTGCAGCTCCGCCAGCTGGCGCTGCAGGTCCGCGATCTGGGTCTGCAGGTCCTGCAGCTGGAGCTTCTCCTCGCGGAAACTGTCAATCTCATCAGCGGTCCGGTTGGCATAGTCCGCCACCCACTGCACTTCCTCCAGTTCAGCCATGCTACGCAGGGGTTCGATGCTGTCCCGCAGCTTGAGCCTGCTGAGTGTGCCGATCACGCTCTGGCGTGTGCGCGACCAGGGATCGTCCAGCATCGTGGCAATGTACTGCGCAGCTTCCTGCTTGCGGCTGCCGCCGTCAATCCGCTCCATCATATTGGCATAGGTACCGATCGCGGTGTGGCGGTAATCCCGGCTGTTGCCGGGTGCCGCCAGCTCCCGCACCATGTCAACGTGCTCATCCGCCTTCAGGCGGTCCAGCGCATTGAGCCCACTGCGCAGCATGTTGTGCTTGTCGCCACCGAGGCTGATCAGGTAGAGGGCTTCCTCGACGCACTGCGGTTTGTCATAGCCGATGGCAATCAGCGAATCCAGGGCCCTGCCCTTCACATCCCAGGCGGGGTCATCATGGATCAGGCCGACGAGCCGCTGTGCCAGATCCTCGTGGCCCTTGAAGTTGCGCAGCATACCGGTGCTGTCACGGCGCAGGCGGCCTTCCTGGTTCTCCAGCAGTCCGAGCAGATACTCATACATCCGGTCATCGCGCAGTTCCGTGAGTGAATCCAGAGCTTCGGTGCGCAGGTAGCGGTTCTCCCGTGCATCCTTGACCCGGCCACTGAGTGCGGCGAACACCTCATCATTGCCGGCCCACTGCTTCAGGGCGCGGATGGCCTGCAGGCGCTCGATCCCGTCGCCATTTGCAAGCATGTACAGCCACTGCTCACGGCTGCGCTCCATCTCCAGTTCCTTGGGGATCCAGTCCCCCTTGTCAACGATCACCATCAGGGGTTCACCGTCAACCGGGAAGTTGAAGTCCTCGCTGGCCTTGTCAACGAGGATCTTGTAGAGGTGCGGGCCACTGGCGGTGGTGATCTCCACCTGCAGCGGCAGCCTGAACAGCGGCACGAGATCCTTGACCTCCTGGGTCTGCTCGATTGCCAGGGCCAGGTTGCCACGTTCACGGTCCCACTTCTGCGTCACCTTCAGTTTGGGGTGCCCCGCCATGTAGACCCACTGTTCGAAGAACCAGTCGAGGTTCTGGCCGCTGACCTCCTTCACGCTGGTCTGCAGGTCCGGTGTCTCGGCAAAGTCGAAACGGTGCTTGTTGCCATAATGCTGCAGTACGCCGAAGAACAGTTCGTCGCCGAGCATCCCGCGCAGCATGTGCAGCACGCTGGCTCCCTTGTCGTAGATGTTGCTGTTGTTGCGGTCGTCAATACGGTTGTAGAACTCCGTCACCAGCGGGCGCGGGTTGCGGTTGTCCTGGCGCACCACTGAACGGTGCGGGCCGTCCATGCTGACCCGCACTGCGTCCTCGTCCTCATCCCAGCCGCGGTAGATCTCCTCGGAATACTTGGCGAAGCCCTCGTTGAGCCACATGTGGTTCCACTCCCGCATCGTCACCATGTCACCCCACCACTGGTGGCCCAGCTCATGGGAGATCGTGTCCACGTCGTCGAAAGTCATGGCCTGGAACTCGTCATACAGCAGGCGGTCATTCATCACGGTGGCGGTGGTGTTCTCCATCCCGCCGAAGATGAAGTTCTGCACCACCACCTGGGCATACTTGCCGAAGGGATAGTCGATTCCCAGCCGCTCACTGAAGCACTCCAGCATGTCCGGGGTCTTGCCGAAGCAGCGCAGGGCCGTCTCGCGGCTGGTCCCGGGCGGGCAGACATAGAGGATCTCAATCCCGTTCCATTCGTCCTCATAGACTTCATAGGGGGCTGCGGCCAGCATGATCAGGTAGCTGACCTGCGGCTCATCCATCTTCCAGTGGAACTCGGTGATGCCCGCAAGCTCCTCGCGGCTGACGAGGTCGCCGTTGGAGAGGGCGTAGAAACCGCTGGGCACGCGGAAGATGCCCTCGTAGCTGGCCTTGTCATTGGGGTAGTCGAAACAGGGAATCCAGTAACGGTTGCTTTCACCCTCACCCTGGCTCCAGACCTCCGGGTACTGGCCCTCCTCCTTTGGCTGGAAGTACAGGCCGGTCTGCGGGGAGCAGTCGTAGTCAATGCGCAGGTTGACAACCTGGTTGAGCTGCAGCGGCCGGGCCAGCTTGATGTACAGCATCTGG
>JAHEFU010000104.1 GCA_024645305.1 Planctomycetales bacterium | reverse complement strand
AAACCCTCCAGCGGGATCATGGCTGTGGACCAGACGCTCATCCTCGAGGATTCCACTAAGCAGCTGCGGGCGATTGACATCTCCGGCAATACCCTGTGGCAGTCCTCCACCGCGGCCGGGCTGTTCCAGACGGCTGGACCCGCCGGCGGCCTGCTCGTGCTGGATGTCAACAGCATCAGCGGCCTGGGTGAACTGGCCCTGATTGACAAGTCTGGCGAGCAGCTCTGGCACCGTGAGCTGCCCGGGGATTTCGGCAACTGCCTGCAGTGCGTCGGCGACCGCATCTGGTACGTGGATGGCGCGGGCCTGCTGCGTTGCCTGGACCAGGATGGCAACGAAGTCTGGAGCTACGTGGCGATGGGCAGCAGTTTCGAGGTCAGCGGAGCACAGATGCTGCAGTACAGCGGACCCTGGTCGCGACCCAGCAATGTGCTGGAGGTGCTGGAGGATGGTACGGCGCTGGCGCTGGATATTTCCGGCACATTGCACATGCTGGACGGTGCAGGCACTGTGATCCGCACAGTGCAGCTGGAGGGCGTGCGCGGTTCCGGCGTGGCGGTGGACCTGCCGCGGGAGCGGATCGTGTCCTGTGACCACAGCGGCCTGCGGGTGTTTGCCCTGGACGGGCGGCTGCTGCGCTCGAACGGCTACATCCAGGGCAGCCAGGCCCCACTGCTGGACCGCGAACGCGGCCAGGCCTACATCATGGATGAGAACAGCCTCTACTGCGTGGAGTACTGATAGTTCGTTCACAGGCCGCTCACGCCTGCTATTCTCACTCCATGCTTACAGACTTATCCGGCCAGGTTGCCATCGTGACGGGAGCCAGCCGCGGCGTCGGCCGGGCCATCGCAGTGCGCTTCAGCGAGCTGGGAGCCAGCGTGGCCCTCTTCGGCCGCAACACGGATGCCCTGGCCCGCACGGCTGAGCTCTGCGCTGAACACACGGCGGTGGCCGGGACATGGTCCCCCGAGCTCAGTGACACGGATGCGCTGGCGGCCGCCGTCCGTGAGGTGAATGAGCAGTGCGGCCGGATTGACATCCTCGTCAACAATGCCGGGGTGTTCTACCCGGACCGCGTGGACAGTGCGGATCCCTTCGACATCGACAGGATGATTGATGTCAACCTGAAGGGCCTGATGCATGCCACGCGGATCTGCCTGCCCTACCTCAAGGAAAGCTGCATGGCCCGCGGCCGGGCAGTGCTGATCAACATTGCCAGCAATGCCGGACGCTTCGGGATCCCCGGTGAGGCGGCCTACTGCGCCAGCAAGCATGGCGTGATCGGTTTCGGCGAGGGCCTGTTCCAGGAGGAGCGCGAGCTGGGCCTGAAGGTCTGTGCCCTGAGCCCCGGCTGGATTGCCACGGAAATGGTGGAGGACTGCGGGATCGACATGGACCGCGCCATCAGGCCCTCCGAGGTGGCGGAGATGGCCAGTGTGGTTGCCCGCTGGCCCGCCGGTTCCTGCCCGACGGAGATCCGGCTCTACCCGCAGCGCGACCCCCGCTGATCAGTCCGGCTGGCGGCAGAGCACTTCCAGCAGGCGCTGTTCGCGGCTTTCGAGGAAGAGCGTGGCCTGCCCGAGGCCGATATGCCACAGCAGGCCCGCCAGCAGCCAGGCGATCAGCGCGCCGCCGAGCAGACCCGGCAGGTCATAGAAGATCGTCCCCAGCACGATGGCCAGGCTGCCCGGCATCACGAACAGGTTGCAGACGTTGAACAGCAGGCCGTACAGGAAGATGTAGCCGCAGCCCTGCTGGGGCATCACCGGGCGGATCTTGCGGCCCTGGCGCACGAAGGCGAAGGGATAGGCGATGGAGAGGAAGTTGCCGGCCATGTCCACGATGCACAGATTGGCAATCACCATCAGGAAGGCCGCGGCGATGTACATGGGTGAGCAGCCCAGCAGGATGCCCATCACGAGCACCAGCAGCAGGTTCAGCGCGCCCATGTGGCTCATGAGGAAGATGCTCTTGGCAACGAGGATCTTCTGGCGCGGCACTGAACTGGCGAGCAGGCTGGTCATGGAACTGCCCTCATAGCCGAAGCGGTTGAACAGTACTCCGCTCTCGGAATAGGTCAGGCCGAAGCTCAGGCCCAGCAGCACGTAATTCATGATGTGCTGCTGCGAGACCAGGCTGCCGCCTTCGAGGATCCGTCCGCGCATCAGGAGCATCACGATGCAGGTGTAGATCCCGAAGAACATGCTCTGGATCAGCAGGCTGCGCAGCATCGGGTCACGCCGGGCATAGCGCTGTTCGCGTTCCACGAGCACCGCCAGCAGGCCCGCTGGCAACAGGCCGGCGATCCCGCGGCTGCGGTCCCCTCCAGTGCGTTCATCTGACAAACCGCCGCTTTCCAGCTCACCCTCGTAGAAGGAGCGTGCCGTGCGACCCACGAACAGGACCCCGGGGACCAGCCAGACGAGCATCATGCCCCAGGCGGCCAGCGCGGGCAGCAGCTGCCCGTTGCTCCACTCTGCGGCAGCCCGGGCCGCGAGGCTCGGGAAACTGAACTCCAGTACGGCCAGCACCGGCAGCAGGTATCTGGCCAGCGGGGAGCTGGAGATGCTGCCACCGATTTCATCCACGCCGCCGATGAAACTGAAGTTGACAACCTGTACGATGATCACGATCACGATGCCCAGCAGCATGCTCATCTCGGAGAAGCGGCGCGACTGCAGCAGGCGGTTGACCAGCAGGAACAGGCCCTGGGTGTAGCACAGCAGGATCAGCGTCGCCAGCACCAGGCTCACGAGCATCGGCAGGATGGCCATGCCCGCGAAGGCCACGACCCCCATGAAGATCAGGGTGAAGGGCAGCACGAAGATGCTCAGTGGGGAGGCCAGGGCGTCGAGCAGCACGGCGTACAGGAACTGGCTGCCGCTGAGCGGGTACTGGCGCAGGCCGTTGAGGTCCAGGTTGCGCTGGACGTCAATCTGCGCGAAGGGTGAGAACATCCAGATCAGCGTGAGGATCCAGAAGATCCAGGTCAGCACCCGGCCGGCCTCCTCCTGCCTGTCAACACCGGAGGTATGCAGGTGCACCACCAGCGCCAGTGCGCCGGAACTCACGCCGACGAACATCCCCAGCCAGGCGAAGGCCATGGCGATTGTGTTGCCGACCTGTTTTTTGTAGTGGCGGATGGCCAGCCTGGTTTTCAGCCGCAGGATTTCGCGCAGCAGGACGCCGGTCTGCATAAGTCTCCTATTCTATTGCAGGTCCCGGCGGTACAGCAGGCCGCTCACGGGACCGCTCGCCGACAGCAGCATGGCCCGGGCGGCAACGGGGTCCGTCTCATCATGGCTGCCGTCCCCCAGCTGCACGATGCTGCGCCGCAGCTCCTTGTAGATTCCCATCCCGCCGCGGAACACCGGGCAGGGGCTGAGGATGTTCAGGAAGCTGAAGCCGGGATATTCAATGGCCTGGCTGATCAGCGAAACGAGGCTGGCCTGCTCCGCCGAGTAGGCCTGGGACACGAAGCCACAGCCGAGGCTCAGCATCAGCTCCAGCGGATCAACCGGCCGCTCCAGGCTGGGCTGGCTGCCCGTGCGCATCTGCGTGCCCGCAGGCGTGGTGGGCGAGTGCTGGCCCTTCGTCAGGCCGTAGACCCCGTTGTCCATCACGAGCAGCGTGATCGCGGGGTTGCGGCGCACGGTATGCACGAGGTGCGTGGCCCCGATGCTGAAGATGTCGCCATCCCCGGCGGTGACGATCACATCCAGTCCGGGACGCGCATACTTCAGTCCGCTGGCAATCGGCAGGGCCCGGCCGTGGATGCTGTTGAAACCATGCGATTCCATGTAGCCCGGCAGGCGTGAGCTGCAGCCGATGCCGCTGATGATGGCAACCTCGCGCGGGTTGCGCCCGAGGCCCTCCAGTGCCGCACTCAGGCCGTCAAGTACGTGGAAGTCGCCGCAGCCGTCGCACCAGACCGGCTCACTGGCATTGCGGAAGATCGGTGAACTGCTCATGCCCCCACCTCCGGCAGCAATCCATGCCTTGCCAGGAACTCCGTGATCTCCGCCAGGCGCCAGGGCCGTCCACCGCTGCGCCGCAGGGACAGGGTGTTTTCCGGCAGGCTGAGCTGGCTGCGCAGATGCCCGAGCAGCTGGCCGCTGTGGTTCATTTCCACGATGACAATCCGCTCATGGGCGGCGATCCACTCAGTGATGGCGGCGCTGTCCAGCGGGGCCAGCATCCGCAGGCAGTACAGCTCAGCACTGCCACCGCGCCGGTTGACGAGATCACAGGCCTCCCGACAGACGGCATAGCCGCTGCCCCAGCACAGCAGGCCGAGGCTGGCGTCCTCCCTGCCATGGCGCAGGGCCGGGATGCGCCCCCGCGCGCCGTCAACCCGCTGCTGGCGCATGGCCATGTTGGCAGCGTGGCTCGCAGCATCGCTGAGCGGGCGGCCGGCGCTGTCATGTTCCAGCCCCGTGAGCTGTGTCTGGGTATCCGATCCGATTGCGGTATCCGGCCAGCCCGCAGCCGTGTTGCCAGTCTGCGGCACTGCGGAACCCGCCAGGCTGCTCAGGCCCTGGGCGATCTGCTGTTCGCTCAGCAGGATCACCGGAGCCCGGCAGTCCCCCGCCAGTTCGAAGGCCGCAGTTGCCAGGGCGGCGCAGTCCGCGGCATGGGCCGCCGCCAGCACGATGCGCGGGCTGTCGCCATGTGCGCCGTGCAGGGCCAGGTTCAGGTCAGCCTGTTCCGTGCGGGTCGGGATGCCGGTGCTCGGGCCACAGCGCTGCACGTCAACCACCACCATCGGCAGCCCGCTCATGCCGGCGAGCGCAATGCTTTCACTCTTGAGGGTCATGCCGGGTCCGCTGGTGGCGCTCATGGAACGCACACCGCCGAGGGCGGCGCCGATTGCCAGGCAGGCCGCGCCGATTTCATCCTCGGCCTGGATGCAGCTGCCGCCGAGCTTTGGCAACTCGCGATTCATGTATTCGAGGATCTCACTGGCGGGGGTGATGGGATATCCCGCCATGAAGCGGCAGCCACTGGCCAGGGCTGCGCGGGACAGCAGCTCGTTGCCACTGGCCAGTTCAAGTTCCATTCCGTGGGCTGCAGCCGGCAGTACCGGCAGACTGCCGCCCTGCCAGGCGGAGGCTGCATTGCGCCCGGCCTCCACGGCTGCCAGGTTGTTCGTCCGGCTGTGCTCGTCATAACGGGCGAGCTTCGTTGCCAGAATACCGTCCAGCGCATCCGGGTACCAGCCGAGCAGTGCGCTCATGGCTCCAAGCAGCACCATATTGCGCGCCAGCTTGCTTCTGCCCACATCCAGGGCCAGCTGCCTGAGCGGCAGGCTGAACAAGTCGCCACTGAAGTCCGCGGGCAGGCCGCTCGACTGCGGATCGCCAGCATCCTCCGAGGAGCAGATCACGATCGCGTTGCGCGATACTGCCAGCACATCGCTGAAGCGGGCCAGGTCCCCCCACTGGAACACCAGCAGCACGTCCAGCTCGTCCGCGCTGCGCAGCACCGGCTGTTCACTGACCCGCAGGCTGACGCTGCTTTCCCCGCCGCGGATCTGCGGGCCGAAGACCTTGTCCATGTAGCAGTGCAGTCCGGCGGCCACGGCACTGCGGGCCAGCAGTTCGCCGAGCAGCACCACGCCGTCACCGCCGCTGCCGACGATGCCGATGCTCAGTTCCATGGGGCCTGTAGCGGGGGACACCGGGCTATTGTAACGGGCAGAGCGGCTCAGCCGGCCTGTTCGGCGAAGCCCAGCACCGCGGCGTGGATCCGGCTGTCCTTGGACAGCTCGGGGTGGAAGGTGATGGCCAGCATATTGCCCTGGCGCACGGCCACGATTTCGCCATCATACTTCGCCACGACTTCCACGCCTGCAGCCGGCTCGAGGATACGCGGGGCGCGGATGAACCAGGCCGGAATCGGCGCATCATCCGCCAGTCCGCCGATCAGCTGCCAGTTGATTTCGATGGTCGTTTCAAAGCTGTCCACCTGGCGGCCGTAACTGTTGCGATCCACCGTGGCATGCAGCAGGCCGAGGGTGTCCACCTGGCGGCTGCCGGTATCACCCTGCAATTCTCGCGCCAGCAGGATCGTACCCGCACAGGTGGCAAGCGTGGGCAATCCAGCCGAGATAGCTTCCCGTAAAGGCTCCCGCAGGCCGGTGCTGTCCAGCAGAAGCGACATCGTGGTGGATTCCCCGCCGGGCAGCACAATCATGCTCAGGCCGGAGAGATCCTCGGGGGAGCGGACATAGCGCACACGCAGGCCCAGCCGCTTGAGCGACTTGCGGTGCTTCTCGTAATCGCCCTGCAGGGCCAGGATTCCGGCGATCGGCTTCATCGGCGCAGATTCTAACACCTTTGTATCAAGGTAGAATTAAAGTATGTTCTGGGTCTTCTTCATCATCGGCTGGATTCTCGTGCACGGGGCAACCAGGGGGCGCTACCTGATGGAGGGCTTCCGCAGCGTGAAGACCGATGCGGCGGGCATCATTCTTGCAGTGTCCCTGATCGGGGCCCTGATCGGGGCCTCCGGTAACCTCGGCATTCCTGCCAGTGCATTCCTCGCTGGTTTCACCTGGTTCGGCATCCTGCTGCTGCGCAGCTCCATGGTGCAGAAGGCCCTCGCTGATGAAGTGCGTGAATCACTGCGCGACAGCCGCCCGGTTCCGAAGGTAGTGGCCCGGACCTTCACGCCACCGCGCAAGGAATCACATGCCAGATACGAGGGTGGCGCGAAGCCTGAATCCGGCGGCCGCCCGGCCGGCCAGACGGCGGGAGAGGCCAAGGCCCAGAAGACGGCGGCCCGACTGTACAAGGGTGACCTGGAGCAGGCGATGTCCGTGGCCCGCGATGTGCTGCAGATCAGGCAGGAACGTGAGGAATCACCGAAGCAGGCAGCCCCTGATCCGGCCACTCCCCTGAGCAACGAGCTGCAGCCCGTGCTGGACCCACTGGCCGATCCCCTGCTGGATCTACCGGACGAGTCACTGCCGGCCGGCCTGCAGGAAGTGCCGCAGGACAGCGCGGATGCCTGGGAGGAACAGCAGCCGCAGCCTTCCCGGATAGCGGCAGCGCAGCCGGATTCAGCTCAGGATGATGGTGGCGCCGTGGAAACTGACCTGCGTTCCTGGCATCCCCCGGGATTTGACCGGCGCGCGGAGATGGTGGAATCCAGCACCCCGCAGCAGCGTCCGGATTCCATGTTCGCCAGCCGCGGGTCGACCAGCCTCGGTACGGGTGTGAGCAGCCTGTTCGATGGCTCCAGCCAGGCAGATGTGCCCAGACAGGCCATTGAGGCCGTGGATGAGGTCATTGCCAGCAACCGGCTGCAGGTGGATGCGGATCTGGTGAAACCTGAGAAGCTGCTGGAGCAGGTCGAGGACGAGGCGGAAGGCTCGGGCTTCCACTACAAGCCGACCGACGGGATCAAAAGCCGCTTCTGATCCTAATTCTCCTGCCGCCTCTCCCAAGGGCTCGGCGGTCTATATACCGCGCAATCGCTCGGGAAACGGTTCCATCGCTCATTGCAGGCATGTTGGCAATACCAAGTGTTGTCAGTTGCCAGTTCCAGCAATCGCTCTTGATTGAGGATCAGAACTTCACGCCTACGCCCAGCGTGGGCACGGCCTCGTCGGTCATGTCCTCCACGCCGAGTACCACATTGACACTGTCCCCCACCGGGATGTGGCCATAGCCGTTGAGCCGCGGGTCGTTCAGGTCGAACCAGGTGATTTCCGCCCCCGCACCGCTCTGGTCCCACCAGCTGGCGCCCAGCCCGAGCTCGCTGCGGTAGATCCCGCCGCGGAAGCTGAAGCCGCTCAGGTCCCCCATGCCCAGCATCAGGTTGAAGTCGTCACCCTCGCCGATGTTGTCAATCCCGACCTGCACGTAGTTGTCAGCATTGCCGACTGCAAAGTTGGCATCCCCGACGTATACGTCCTCCCCGCCCAGGGAGTCATCCGTGTTGCTGTCCACACCACGCACGTTGATGCTGCCGCGCGTCTGGATCCCGGCCCCGGCACTGGTGATGCCCTGCACCGTGCCGCTGACGTCCTCGATCGCCCAGGTGGCGGTGTTCACCATCCCGTCCGCGCTCTCGATCAGCACGTTCAGGTTCTCCAGGGTGTCCTGCGCGCCGCTCATCGTGGCCTTCGTCTCCTCCAGTATCCCGGGCAGCAGGCGCAGGCTGTCCTTGATGTCGGCCTGGACCATCGGGTCACCCAGCAGGCTGTTGACATTCGCGGTCAGGGTGTCCAGGCTGGCGGAACTGGACTCGATGCTGTCCATGATGCGGTGCAGCTGTTCAGTGTTCTTCGGGTCCGTTGCCAGGTCCCGCACCGCCGTGCTGGTCTCCTGCATGTCCTGGCTGACAAGCAGGAAGTTATCGGAGATCGCCGCCAGATTGGCCATGGACTCATTGACGTAGCCCTCATTCTCCAGCATGATCCCGTTGACATTGTCCATGATCAGGTTCACGCGCTCGAGACTCTCGGTCATGCCGTCGGCGATGCGGGTCATGCTGGTGCGCAGGGATTCGTCCGTCAGGATGGTGTTCAGGGATTCCAGCACACTGTTGGCAGTCCTGATCAGGGCAGCCAGACCCGTGGCCGTCGAGCCCTGGAAAACATGCCCATCCTCCGCCCACAGCGGACTCTCGGGAAGCTGGTCCGGGTATATGAATGCCAGGAAGCGTTCTCCCAGCAGGCCTTCCTCGCGCAGTTCGACGGTGGATTCGCGGTAGATCCTCACGTCCTTGTCAATCCGCAGCTCGGCAATCACGTCCTGGTTCTTCTCGGTGAAATGTGTGGAGGAGAGGTATCCCACATCGGTGCCCTTGAGCTTGACCGGCATACCCTTCTGCAGACCCACGGCATCCCCGCTGAACACGACATCCACGCCGTAATTGTTGCCACCGGGCAACAGGCTGGCCAGGTCTCCGCCGCGCACGGTGGTAATGGCAATCGCCAGCAGCAGCGCGCCGACTATGGCAAAGAAGCCCACCTTGACTAAGTTCGCGTTTCCGCCCATCTGCCTCGTCCTGTTCCTCGTCAGGTCCCTGCGGGACCGTCTTCCGTGCGGTTCAGTTCCGCCGCATACTCAACAATCTGCTTGCGCCAGCTGGAGGCGAAGGAAATCACTTCCTCGCGCCCGCTGCGCAGGAGCTCCATCGGTTTGCCCACAACCGTGGCCTTGCCATTCATGATCAGCACCACATGGTCTGCGATATCGTACACGCTGGGCAGGTCATGGCTGACCATTATGCCCGTCACGGCAAACCGTTCATTTGTTTCCGCAATCAGGTCCACTACCACTTCGGTCATGTAGGGATCCAGCCCCGTGGTGGGTTCATCATAGAGCAGGATCTTCGGATGGTAGATCAGGCTGCGGGCCAGGGCCACGCGCCGGCGCATGCCACCCGAAAGTTCGCTGGGCAGTTTGTCGGCGGTGTCAGCCAGGCCCAGTTCGGCCAGCAGGTCCATTACGTCAGGCAGTACCTTTTTCCAGGG
>JAHEFU010000301.1 GCA_024645305.1 Planctomycetales bacterium | reverse complement strand
AGTTGTCAAATACGGCGCGCTTCGGCGAAGACTTCGATGCCAATTCCTTCATCCTGCGCCGCATCCGCGAAAAGGATTGGGAGGACCTGAAGTGGGGCGAGATGCAGGAATTCACTGACAACGATGGTGACGGTGTACCGGCGCCTGGCACTTTCAGTTTCGCAACGCATGACTCGTTTTGGCGCGGAATGACCGCCGAAGACATGGAACCTGGTCTGGATATCGATGGAAACACATATACGACCGGTGGAGATACTTGTGTCATTGGTGGAGGTCTTGAATGGAATGACCCATTTACGCTAAGAGAGATTGGAATTCCTGGAAATGCAGGCTACATTCCGTTGCCAGCAGGCAATGACCTGGACGATAGTGAAGCTGACCTTGACATGGATCTTATCCCTGACTATGCGGAGATGCTTGCCTCGAATGGAATCTACTACGGCCACGGTGAAGTGCTGAGCCCCTATGGTAGATTGCAGGACTCCGCCAACCCCGACACCGACGGCGATGGACTGTGGGATGGCAATGATCCCTACCCCACGCTGGCCGGCTTTGACAGTATCCCCAGTCTGGAAAGTGGCAAGGGGGGCAGGATAGTCTGTGGCCCGCCTGAGGCAGTGGACTCATTCTCCGTTGAACTGCAGTACACCCTGGAGACGCAGCTGGACATCTGGCTCTCGACCTCGCTTGCCGAATGGGAGAACGGGCGGCGCTTCAAGCTGATGCTGGATCTTGACAACAATGGCTGGTTCGTTGGCAATGACAATTACCGCTTCGTGATCAACCGCGATGGAATGGAACAGGCGGCCCGTAATGAGTGTCCGGAGAATATCGGACATCCATCGGAGAACCGGGAGTTCCTGCAGGATGAGAGTTTCGCAGGAGTTGAGCTGCACAGCGTCTTCTCAGATGTGGAGGCCGGACAGGTGATCGTGCATCTCACTTTGCACTGCGATCAGTTCCACGAACTGGGCGCTGTACCAGGAGAGATGATCGGCATCAATGCCGGAATTGCACCTGAGGGTGCCAAGCGATTTGCCATGTTCACGGAGCCAAATACGCTGCTTCCCGTGGAGTTACGCCGCTGATTGCTACAATTACTGGCGGACACAGGGATGGAGTACATGTTCCTCTTAGCACTGCTGCAGAATACGATCCTCGTGGAAGGGGCCGCGGTCCTGTTCTGGCTGGTCGCATACGGTCTGATGGTCTCGGTGGCCCTGATCTGGGTCCTGTTGCGCTTCAGCCGCAACCTGCGCACGGGCCGGCACCTGACCTGGGACATGCATACAGCCTACATCGACATTTCCGAATTCAGCAACCGCAACATTCCCCTGAAGGTCAGCTACAAGGGCCATGAACCGGCCTACATGTGGGCCACTTACCTCGTGATCCGCAACTCCGGCAAGCTGGATGTAAGGGGCACGGATGCTCCTGAAAAGCGCCAGCTGGTGGTCGGAGCGGAGGGCTGCCGCTACATCGGCTTCAACAAGCTGGTCAGCGAGAAGGCCAAGGTTGTCCTCAATCCGCAGTTCCGTGAGAACGATGTCTGGTGCACGATTGAGTTCGACCGGTTAGGCCCGGGCGATGAGATCCTCTGTTCCCTGCTGTTTATTGCGGAGGAACAGAAGCGTGTGGAATTGGAGGGAGCGCTGTTCGGCGAGTACAGCCAGATCCACAGTGGTTACCAGGAACGCCTCAGCTCCTGGCGCATGCTGTGGTGGCTGCTGATCTGGGTCATCCTCGTGGGATGCATCGGCGGCTGGTGGATGATCAACCGCAGCATCGCCGGCATCCAGCCCAGCATGTACAACTTCCTGCTGCTGCTGTTCCTGTACCTGGTGGCCCTGTCCTCCGCATCGCTGCTGCTGCGTCCGATCCGCTTCTGGCAGCAGATCCCGCAGAAGTTCAGTGAAACCAGGCCGGAGCGCCGCGGCCGCCTGCGCCGTAGCCTGATGTACCTCTTCGGGATGATCGAGGAAATCTAGGCCGGCTCAGACCTGGGAATCGAACCAGTCCGCCAGCTGTGCAGCATCCATGAACTGCCAGCCGCGGCCCCGGAAATATGTCCGCTGGCGCTTGGCATACTGTCTCGTACGGATGATGCTGCGTTCGATGGCCTCTTCGTAACCGAGCTCCCCATCAAGCAGCATCCCGGCCTCGCGGTAGGCGATGCCGTTGGCCAGCTCATCCACGGCACCGTAACCGGCAGCCCGGATCCGATGCACCTCCTCCGGCAGTCCGCTGTCAAACATGGCCCGCACGCGACCGGCGATCAGCTCCTGCAATTCAGCCGGACCGGGATCCAGCACGGCCAGGCCCGCGCAGTGCCACTTCCCGAGCTCCAGCAGTGCCTGCTGGAAGGCGGCCTGATCCTTTTCCCCGCCGCTGGGATCCTCCACATCCGGATCCAGTTCCAGCTCCGCGTAGACCCGCCGGGTGGATGCGAGGTCAGTACAGCGGGCCTCCGCCGCCCGCATCACCCGTACCGGGTTATGCGGGTCAGTCAGTTCCAGCTGGAGACGCTCGGCCCAGTGCGCCGCCCCGTCGGCGGACATCAGCTGCCCCAGCCTGCGGCGTAAGGCGGTGCGAGGCGGCATCCCGAGCTGCAGGCGGGCCAGCAGGGCATGTATATAGAGCCCGGTGCCCCCGCAGATCCAGAGCTGGCGTGGATCCCCGCGCAGCTCAGCCAGCCATTCGGCGAGCCTGACCAGGTACTGGTGCACGCTGAACCCACTGCCGAGTTC
>JAHEFU010000300.1 GCA_024645305.1 Planctomycetales bacterium | reverse complement strand
CTCCATCGGCTTCCTCGGAACCGTGCGCGGTATCGGTGAAGCACTGGGCCAGGCACAGCGGGCGGTCAGTGGTGATATCGTCGGGGTCACCGTCAGCCTCGGTGTGGCTTTCAACTCCACTTTTGTGGCTCTGGTGGTCAGCATCCTGCTGATGTTCCTGCTGTATCAGTTACAGCTGCTTCAGGACCGACTGGTGCTCGATTCCCAGAATTACTGCGACAACTACCTGGTACGGCACCTCCAGGTGCCCCACGGAGACGATGAGGCGTGAGCGAGCATCTGCTTGAACTCAGCGACCACGGGCTGCGCCTGAGCAGTCCGCAGGGAATCATTGCCGTTACCCCCGGCTTTGCCTCCGTAGACGGAGACACCGTGCTCTACGGTGACAAGGCCAGTGCCCGCTACAGGCTGCACCCCAGAGAAAGCTTCAACCGTTTCTGGCACCAGCTGACACTCGAGCCCCTCCCCAGCCCGAATCCGCATTTCCGGCACCAGGCAGATATCGCCTATGGCCAGCTGTCCGAGTTGATGGGCTCCCTTGCCGCAGACAGTGATCTGGTCCTGTCTCTGCCTGGCCATTATTCCCGCGAGCAGATCGCCGTGCTGCTGGGACTCATGGCGCACTGCCCTGCCTCAACGGTGGGCCTCGTCGATCAGGGCGTACTGGCTGGAGCAGCAGCGCAGCAGTCTCCCCTGGCGGTCATTCTTGAAATGCAGCTGCACCAGGCTGTACTGACATCACTGCAAATGCATGACAACTGTGTCACCCGAACCCGCATCCAGCAGATTCCCGGGTCAGGCCTGCTTGCCCTGCACGATGCCTGGCAAAGTATGATCACGGATGCCTTCATCAGGCAGTGCCGCTTCGATCCCCGTCATACCGCGATTACAGAGCAGTTCATTCACGATCACCTGCAAGACTGGATCCTGGCTGCCCTGTCTCATAATGAAGTGAATCTCGAGATCAACCACAAGGGGACGCTGTACCAGGCCACGGTGCTGCGCTCTCATTTCGAGCAGAAGTCCCGGCAGTTATTCACCCGCATTGCCCGGGAGCTTGAAGACCTGGATACGCACCAGTTGCTGATGCCTGCTACCCAGGCCTGCCTGCCCGGCAGCAGGGAATGGCTGCCTCCGCATGACAGCTTCGCGGCTGAGGCACTCGTACAGCATGTTTTCGACAATATGCTATTTATCCGGGAAAACAGTGGCGGTAACCGCTTGCTGACCACATTGCCGGCGGGGAACGCGGCCACGTCCGCCGCCAGTCATCCTGTGCCGCGCAATCGGCATTTGCTGATCGGACACAAGACCTGGGCTATTCCTGCAGGCGGCTCGGAAATACTGGGGGACACGCTGGCAGCTGATGCTGCATTGCCCCACACCGTCACCCTCGACTGCGGTGACCCACTGGTCATCACTGCCTGTCCGGCAGGGCTGGAGCTCAACGGGCAACCGGTCGCTGAAGGCCAGGTTATCAGGATCGGGGACCGGCTTGGCTTTGCGGGTTCCGACCTCTCCGTGCAAGTCATCGAGGTGGGCTGATGGCACGCACCCAGGAAGCAAAACAGGCCAAGCGCGACCTGAACCCGATCAGCCTCTCGTTCCTGGATGTGATGTCCTGCGGATTCGGCGCTGTTGTCCTGCTTTTCCTGATCATCGATCACTCTACGACGACCAACACACAGCTGGCCAACCCCAACCTGTCCGCCGAAATCGATCTGCTGCAGGAGGAAATCAGGGAGGGTGAAGAAGGCCTGGTTGCCATCCGCAATACCATTTCCGATGTGGATCTGCAGATCGTGGAAGCGCAGGGCCTGGCATCGAGGATCCAGGAGGAAATTGACAACTTCATGGATGAACTGGCCGCACTGGAGTCCATGGCCAATGCCAGCGACGAAGAAATCCAGAGCCTGAAAGAACAGATCGCTGCACTCGAACTGGAGCTGGAGACCCTGCGAGAGCAGGGTGAAATCAATGCCGGCAACAACATTCGCCAGTTCATCGGCGAGGGCAACCGCCAGTACCTGACCGGCCTGCTGATGGGAGGAAACCGCATACTGATACTCGTGGACAAGTCCGGCAGCATGCTGGATGAGACCCTGGTCAATATCATCCGGCGCCGGAATATGTCACAGGAAACGCAGCGTAATGCCGAGAAATGGGTGCACGTGAAGGATACCGTTGACTGGCTAACGGCCCAGTTGCCCCCGCCGAGCCGGTATCAGATCTACCTTTTCAACGACAGTGTGGAAGCACTCACTCCTGGTACAGAAGGCATATGGCTTGAAGTTGCTGACGAAGACCAGCTCAACTCTGCCGTTGAGCGCCTCAATGATGAGGTCATACCCGCTAATGGCACCAACCTCCAGAACCTCTTCGGCAGCATCGCGACGCTGGATCCCTTGCCCGACAATATCTACCTGATCACAGACGGGCTGCCGACACTGGACAACAGCAGCCGGAACCGAACCAACATCTCGGGTCGCGACCGCGAGCGCCTTTTCGAGGCTGCATTGCGGGAACTACCCCGGGGTATCCCGGTCAATGTCATCATGGAGCCTCTGGAAGGCGACCCCATGGCTGCATCCCTGTACTGGCAACTGGCAATTGCCACAGGCGGCTCCTATCTGACCCCGTCAAAGGACTGGCCATGACCGGCGGACATTTCCATGGCTAAGCGACGCACAGCCGACAGCTTCAACATTGCCTTCCTCGACATCATGTCCTGCGGTTTCGGCGCCATCATCCTGTTGC
>JAHEFU010000299.1 GCA_024645305.1 Planctomycetales bacterium | reverse complement strand
CTGCCACGCGGGTGCCCTGCATGAAGAGCAACATCTCGCGTGCTGGCGTCGCCAGGCAACGCCGCTACATGGTTCCCGGTCCCTGACCTGATTCTCTGTGGAGCTCTGTGGTCCTCTGTGGATCTCTGTGATTAGGAAACCAACCCACATGATTCGTTGCCACCCGAGCGCAGCGAGCGAAAGTTGTCAGTGTTGTGCGGCAGCAAGTGCCGCACCTCCATTTGTCAAACACTCGCGCAGCTGCGAGCTGAATGCTCGCGCTCCATTGCCTGACTTACATCAAGCCTCATTGTCCGGATTGCTCCGGACCTCCGTCTCCTTTACAGCTGAAGCGGGTAGCTCCCTTGTCCGGATTGCTCCGGGCCTCCTCCTACCGCCAGGCGAACCTCTCATCCAGTGCGCCGGAGAGGATGCGTTCGCGCAGGGCGATGATGCCGTCAATCAGCTGCTCAGGCCTGGGCGGGTCGCCGGGGACGTAGATGTCCACCGGCACCACGCGGTCCACCCCGCCGTCCACGGCGTAGCTGCCGTCGAAGGGCGCGCCGCTGATCGCCCCCGCGCCGAAGGCCATCACGAAACTCGGGTCGGCCATCGAGGCATGCAGGCGGCGGATCACGGGCGCCATCTTGTTGTTGACAACGCCGGCCACGATCAAAAGGTCCACCTGCCGCGGACTGGGACGCATCACCTCAGAGCCGAAGCGCGCCAGGTCATAGCGCGGTGAGATGGCGCTGAACAGTTCCAGCGTGGCGTAATCCAGCCCGAGCATCAAGGGCCACAGGGAATGCGCGCTGGCGCTGCGGATGAGATCCTTCAGACCCATTCCAGCGCTCCCTTGCGGTAGGCATAGGCCCAGCCGACGAGCAGGATGCCGAGGAAGATGAACATCTCACCGAGCGAGGCGGCCCCGATCGGCGTGAAGAGGATGTCGTCATTGCCGAAGACCAGCAGCCGGAAGGAGGTGGCCCAGGGGAAGATGAACATGATGTCCACATCGAACATGAGGAACACGATGGCGAGGATGTAGAAGCGGATGTTGAAGCGCACCAGCGCATCGCCCGTGGCCTGCGCGCCGGATTCATAGCTCAGGCGCTTGAGGAAGTTCGGGCGGCGCGGGCGCCAGAGGTTCAAAAAGGCGAAGGCCAGCCCCAGCAGCACGGCTCCCCCGAGGAGGAAGAGCGCCACCCAGTTGTACTGTCCGACGGTGTTCATGGCATACTGCGGCGCAGGGCCGCATCCTGATTATACGGCAGGCCGGGCCGGGCTAGCTGCCCGTGACCGACAGGTAAGCGATCGCTGTTTCACCCACGTTGTCCGTCACCCGGACTGCGACATTGAAGGTGCCCAGCGTGTTGACCGTCCCGATGTAGAAGGGATCATAGGTATCAAGCACCTCGAACACCCCGTCACCATCCATGTCGTAGTCGTAATTCCAGATCTCGCCATCCGGATCCGCACTGGCACTGGCGTCAAAGTTGATGATGAAGGGGACCAGACCGGTCGTGGGTGTCCCCTGCAGGTCCGCCGATGGAAGCAGATTCTCCAGGCAGTACAGGATGTAGTCTGCGGGCCCCTTCTGCAGCGCAGCCGGTGGATTGAGCACCCTCAGGTAGTAGGTCCCGGGGGCTGGCAGCAGCAGATGGATGTACTCCCGGTCACCGGATCCGCTGGAACCGGCGATGGGAGCAAGCAGGTCGGCTTCCGCGTACAGCTCGAGGTCCAGGTCCGCCTGTGCATCGAGGAAGTCGATCCACAGGCTGATTTCCGTCGCCCGGTCGGCAGCAAAGACATACCAGTCCTCGGAATCGGCGGGATCGATGTGGCCCTGCCAGTCCTGCACATGCCTGGCATAGTTCAGGAAGCCCCCGAGACTGTCTGCGGCGTCGCTGATATCGTTGGGCTCGCTCTCCTGGTAGCCCACCAGGTCAGAGACCAGCACATGCAGGCTGGCCGTGGACTGCCGGCCGCCGCTGTCCGTGATCCGCAGGGTGGGCTCAAACTCCCCGGGCAGGGTGTAGGTGACTTCACCCCCGGAGTACAGACCGTAGTCATAGTCGAAGATCCCATCCCCCTCGAAGTCCCACTCGTACTTGACGATGTCATTGTCAGGGTCGCTGCAGGCACTGGTGTCAAGCGCGCGCTGCTGATTGGTGCTCAGGCAGTAATAGTCGAGGCTGAGCACAGCCGTGGGCGGGTTCGTGCCAGACACCCCTGTCATCGTGATGGTCCTGCTGTCCGTGTCGGAGGCTCCGAAGGCATCGATCACCATCAGGCTTATCTCATAGCTGCCGGCCGCGATGAATTCCCGGTAGGCCTCGGGGAAGGGTCCACTGACTTCATGGTAGCCGTCGCCATCCAGGTCAAAGCGGTAGGTCTCCACTATGTCATCCGGGTCCGTGCTGCCGTATCCGTCAAAGATGATGGCCAGCGGAAGCACCCCGCCGCTGGAGCTGGCATTGAGCACCGCGGTGGGCTTCAGGTTGCCAACGAGTCCCGTAACGCTGATGGCGGCCGTGGCCTCGTCCGTCCCGCCTTCGTTGTCAACCACCCGCAGGGTGCAGGTGTAACTGCCAACGTGGTCATACTTGTGGATGGGTGTCGGCCCCAGCTCGAAGGGCTCATAGTACACCGGGTCCTCGAAGGCCCACTGGTAGCTGACGATGCTGCCATCGAGGTCCGTGCTCGCGCTGGCATCGAAACCCGTCGTGAAGTAATACTGTCCGCTGTCCTGGTCCACCGTGAAGCTGGCGGTCGGGGCGAAGTTCCCC
>JAHEFU010000298.1 GCA_024645305.1 Planctomycetales bacterium | reverse complement strand
CGGCCGGAGCGTTCACGATTTCGTCACCGAGGAACATCGTGGATGAGCCCCCGCCGTCAAAGCCCATGGCATCACTGCAGCCCAGCAGGTCGCGGCAGATGTCCGTCAGTTCCTCCCAGGTGGCCCCGCCGCTGCCGCCGGCCCGGTCCACCACGATGATGAAGCTTTCCCCACCCTCGGTCCTGGCAACCGCCGTGCGGGCATTCGGGCGGCTGAAGTAGTTGCCGAATTTCTCCAGTTTCGGATTGAGGACGTCCATGCCGTCCTTGAGCAGCAGCGGTCCACCTCCGAGCAGGTAGGGATAGCTTTCCCAGCCCGGCGGGACGTTGCTCTTGAGCTGCATCTCCATCCCGGGATAGACCTGCTTGAGCCATTCCAGCTGCTCCAGGGCGGGGCGGTGGATGCTGAGCACCACACCGTCCGGCGGGATCGCCGTGTCCTGGTGGTTGACGCTCGTGATGATGTAACGGTCCGGCTCCAGCAGGATGAAGGGCTTGTCCACCCGGTCCGGGCTGATGCGGTGCAGCACGATTTCCACGCCCCATTCATTGGTGCGGGTGGTCTGCCCGAATTCCGGCGTGAAGAGGATCAGCTCCCCTTCCTTGCGCTTGCGGTTGTAGCCGTGGATCTGCTGGGAGAAGTCTATGGCCGGGATGTACATGTAACTGTGCAGGTTGAAGCGCTCGAAGTCCAGCTGGCCATGCTCATTGATACCGAGCACGGCACGGTTGAGGAACTGCTCGAACACGATGCGGCGCTTGATCTTGACGAGGCCGACCGGCAGGCGGGTCTTCCCCGTGTCGAAGAAGCCGCCGTTGATGGCCGCCACGGCGTTGACCTGCGTGGCGAGCTTCTTGACGGGTGCCACGGTGTTCAGTTTGTCATTGGCAATCACCGGCATCAGGGCATAGCTGGCCAGCGGGTCGATCGCCACGGTATGAACGAACATGCTGCCTCGACTGGTGTCGAGCTTGTAGTGGTGGTAGCTGACGCCCTCCGCTACTTCGCGGCTGTCGTCGGAACTGACGGTGTATTCCAGGGCTAGGGCCGGGCTGCCCTGGAGCAGGGCGGCGCAGAGGATGGCAAGGGCGAAGCTGAGCTGTGTGGACATCGCAGGTATTGTAGCGTGGCAGGGCGGGGCGAGTCAGGTTTTGGGATTCAGGATTCGGGATTCGGTTTGCAGCAAACAGGAAGATTCGTACCAGCGCTGCAGGGCCGCGCCCGCCCTATAAAGCACTCGAGATTTCAAATGAGAAATCTTCATTCAACAGAAGCTAAAAAGGACCGGCGCGCCCCTGGCGCGACTGGGAAACCAATTGTCCTGAATCACCATTCAGCGGGGACTGAAGATCGAACGATCCCATCCACGAATTTCGTCAAACCTGCATTCAAGCTCCATGGGATTGTGCAGGATATAGTTGCGAACATTCGCAATCTCCCTTTCGCTGTTCACGATTTTCTCGTGGAAGTTATTCTGCCAGATTGCCAGATCCCGGCTTCCCATCTGTCTCCTGGTTTCCTTGGTGACGCAGCCCTTGAACGAGCGGATCACGGTGGACAGATTCGGTGGAGGACATAAGTCCCTTCCCTGAGACCCAAGCTGCACAAGAGCATGCAGGTGGTTCGGCATCAGACAAAACACGTCATTGCGGAAGTTGTCATAAATGTCATCGTTGCGTTGCCAGGTCTGTTCGGCAATCCAGCCGACATTGCTGAGAACGATGCAGTTGTTCCGGCCAAGCCTACCAAAGAGGTTGCGATAGCCTGCTGTACTGATTGTCACAAAGTAAAACCCGGGAGTTGTGTAGTCGAAGCCAGCAAGCCGGATGGATTTTTTCTTTTTGTACATCATATGTCATTTATATCACATTATTTGGCATACGTGTACTTAAGGAATGTCAATCTCTCATCCGGCTGTATTGCTCGGAAGGTAATGCCCGTTTGCTGGCGCGGCGGGGCCGCGCCGGTCCTAAACTAACTGGACAGTCCATACGCTTCATTCATCTAGAATTATTGGATGAACTTCAACCGAATCAAAATCATGCTGGCGATTTCCCTGCTGCTGTGTGCCCAGGCCGCCCTGGCCACTGAACAGCCGGACAGTTTCATCGGACAGCCGGATAACCGCTACCGCGAACTGGACTGCAAGGTGTACTACTACCACGCCGTGGTGCATGACTTCCCGGATGCGGATGGCAACCCGGCCATGCCGGAGGGCTTCGACTGGCGCGCGGACCTGGAGGCGCAGGGAGAGCTCGTCGGACAGAAGGGCAAGGCGGAGTGGAATGACGCCATCGGGCAGATGGATGCCGGGCGGCTGTTCTACTGGCGCAATACGCGCTTTAATAACCTGATCAATTACGAATGGGAATTCATCGAGGAACCCGTGCTGCGGTCCACGATTGCCAATGCGGAAGCGCCCTACCACTCCCCGGTGGACCATCCGGCTTATGGTGACGACCGGCTCAACTACGACGGCCTGTTCCAGATCTACCGCTTCTTCCAGTACGACCCCGAGACGGGACACATGGCGCGGGTGGCAGGCGGCGGAGGCTTCACCTGGGGCGCGGAGGCCGAGACGGGCAAATGCGGCTGGTCCTGGTATGCGGCACCGCCGGCGGGTCATTACTGCGGGGTTGACTGGCTGATGGTGCATGAATTCGGGCACCAGCTGGACAGCCTGTTTGAACAGAGCGGACATCCGGAGTTGTGGTTCAATCACCTAGCACCGGAGTTGTCAAATACGGCGCGCTTCGGCGAACACTTCGATGC
>JAHEFU010000103.1:9136-9598 GCA_024645305.1 Planctomycetales bacterium | reverse complement strand
GGGGGACTGCCTGCGGGCCATGGGGGGCTATGTGGAGGCCCAGGACGCCTACAGCCGGGCCCTGCGCCTGGCCTACAGTCCTGAGGCGGTGTCAGGCCTGGCCCGCTGCCTGGAGCGCAGCGGTGACTCGCCGGAAGCGGAGCGCGTGTTCCGTGACCAGCTCAATGCCCATCCGCGCGATGCCGCGCTCGTGATGCAGTACGGCCTGTTCCTCTTCGAGCGCAGCGACTACACGGCGGCGCTTGAGCAGTATGACTACGCACAGGAGCTGGAACCCGGCAATGAGCTGGCCATCAACCGTGCCGCGCTGTGCCTGTTCAATCTCAACCAGATACCGGAAGCCATCTCACGGCTCAAGGCGGCTATCAACGTCCAGCCCCTCCCGCTGTTCTACAGCAACCTGGCAGTTGCCTATGAGGAGGATGCCGAGCTGGAACTGGCCGAGCAGTACTACCGGGAAGG
>JAHEFU010000103.1:0-9090 GCA_024645305.1 Planctomycetales bacterium | reverse complement strand
ATCCTCGAGCGCAGTGCCCGGCTCATCCCGGAGCCGGAGGTCCTGATGGACCTGGCAACACTGGCCCAATCCGCTGGACGCGAGGACCTGGCCCGTGACAGTTACAGGCAGGCCCTTGCCCTGGATCCTGTGGACCTCGTAATCAACGAGCGCTACAGCACCTTCCTGGCAATGCAGCGTGACAACGCCGGGTTGCTGGCCCATCTTGAGCAGGCCGTCCACCTGCTGCCGGACACGGACTTTGACGAGTTGATAGGCACACTGACTGGATTCTGGATTGAGGAACACCTGACGGATGACGGTGAGCTGCTGCTGTCCCAGCTGATTGATCTGCAGCCGGCCATCGTCCGCCTGTACAACAGCCTGGCGCTGATGCAGCACCTGGCCGGTGACAACGACTCAGCCCTGACCACCGTCACCCGGGGCCAGCGCTATGCGGGGGAGAGCTTCCTTGGGCTGTACCTGCAGACCCTGATCAGCTGGCGCAGCCTCGGGGTGCAGGAGGCCCGCCCGCTGGCGCAGAAGCTGATTGAACACCCGCAGGCGGATGCCAAGGCCTGGCTCCTGTACCTAGACATGCTGGCAAGGGATGAGGACTCGCAGGAGGAAGCCAGCGTGGCCGCCCGCGGCCTGAAGCGCTTCTTCGGCAATGAGCCGATGTATGGCCACCTGGTCTCCGCCACGCGTGAACTGGGTGACATCCGCGAGCTGATCCGTGTACTGGAGGACCCGCAGTACGTCCGCATCCGCCTTGAGGAGCGGCCTCTGCTGCTGGGAGAGAGTTACCTCGCCGTGGGCAACTACGTCAAGGCCCTGGCCAGCCTGCAGCCCCTGCTGGAGCAGGATGCCTTCAACGAACGGGCCCTCAGGCTCAGTGGAGAAGCGCATTTCATGCTCGGTGAGCAGGCAGCGGCCCGCGACCGGCTGACCACGGCGCTGGCCATCAACCCGGAACTGCCCGAGGCCAGTGTCTGGCTGGGCTGGGTCCTGCTTGAGGACCGTGACCTGGCCGGGGCCGAGCAGAGCTTCAGCACGGCGGAGAAGTCCCCCGCGCTGGACCAGCTGCAGCTGGCCTGGACCCGCCTGGGGCAGGCCACAGTGGCCATCCGCCGCGGGGAACGCCTGCAGGCCCAGAACCTGCTGCAGCAGGCCGAGGCCCTGGGTGGCGGGGATGAGCGCTTCGACAGTTACCTGCCACGCATCCGCGAGGAAATCCAGCCCCGCTGAATACATCCTGATCAGGCAGCGCTGCTACTCCTATAATCTAGGCTCATGTTCGGCATTGGCGGCAGTGAAATCCTGATGATCGCGCTGATTGCGCTGCTGCTGTTCGGCCCTTCACGGCTGCCGGATCTGGCGCGCAGCCTGGCCCGGGCCTACCGTGAATTCCTGAAATTCCGCCAGCAGATGGACACTGCGGTGGAGGATCTGCGCGCTGACATCGAGTTTGATGTTGAAGGGAACGGGGCGACTGGCCGGGTCCCGAGCATCCGTCCGCCTGCGGGGTCACGGGTCAGTTCCGGCGGGGATGACTACCTGGCGGAGGGTGCAGGCCGCAAGCTGGTGGAACTCGAGGTGCCGGCAGAGGATGATTACCTCGATCCCGGTGCCGGACAGACGGCAGGGGAGGGTAACTGATGCGCGGACTGCGGCACAGGAAACCCTTTGATCCCGAGACGGCACGGCGGATGACGTTCTGGCAACATCTTGGCGAGCTGCGCACGCGCCTGTTCCGCAGCATGCTGTACATCCTCGTCTGCACGGGCGTAGCCTGGTTTTACAAGGGAGCCGTGATCGACCTGTTGACCGTGCCCCTGTTCCGCTACGACCCGGAGATCATCCTTACCGTGCTGTCCGTTCAGGAAGCCTTCCTGCTGTACATCCGCATCGCCATCTACTGCGGCATAGCCGCAGCCTCCCCGCTGGTGCTGCTGGAGCTGTGGGGCTTCATCCTGCCCGCCCTCAGGCCCCGCGAACGCCGCATGATCCTGCCGGTGCTGCCGCTGGTGCTGTTCCTGTTCATTGCCGGTGTGCTGTTCATCTATTACCAGCTGGTGCCGGTGAGTGTGGCGATCCTGCTGGGCATGGCGAAGATCGAATTCAACATCATGCTGACCGTGGATCGCTATCTGAACTTTGTATTGGGGCTGTGCATGGCCGGCGGGATCATGTTTGAGATGCCCATCGTGCTGGCGATCCTCGGCTACCTGGAGCTCGTGAGTTCCCGTTCACTGTGGCAAAAGAGCAATATCGCTGTAGTGGTGCTGCTGGTGGTTTCCGCGGTCATCACACCCACAGGAGACGCCTTCACGATGATCCTTTTCACGCTGCCGCTCCTGGCGCTGTACTTCGTGAGCACCCTGGTGGTCTGGCTGATAGAGCGGCGAATCAGACGCAACACTGCCACGGGTGGGTAACACATACAGGGGCAGGCCGTTTGAATACACGGCCCCGATGCATTACACTGATTGACGGCTGAAGTAACTCAAAGTGCTGAATTCCGTCAATATAGCTGCTGTCCGCAGCAACAATTGACTGAGATGAAGCAACAAGGGGTCTTTTGTTTGGCAAAGGATGATGTGAAAAGAAAGGAAGAGCGCTCGAAGGAATACCTTGAGAATGCCCTGATCCACTATCTGGACTTCCTCTCCCAGGTTTCGCTGCTCACACCCCAGCTGGAGAAGGACCTGACCACCACGCTGTGGGAGAAGAGCAACTCCCCGATCGTGCGCGAAGACTGCCGGCGCCGCCTGATCGAGGCCAACCTGCGCCTCGTGCTGAACATCGCCAAGCAGTACCGCCACATGGGCATCCCCTTCCCCGACCTGATCAGCGAGGGCAACATCGGCCTGATGACGGCCATTGACAAATTCGACCCCCGCAAGGGCCACCGCCTGAGCACCTACGCCACCTGGTGGATCCGCCAGCGTATCCTGCGCTACATCATCTCGAACCAGTCCATCATCCGGGTGCCCGAGCACATCATTGACAAGATCAACAAGCTGCGCCGTGAGACGGAACGCTTCCGCCAGCGCGAGGGCCGCGAGCCTACTATCGAGGAACTGGCTGAACAGAGCGGCCTGAGCACGGAGGACATCCTCAAGTACTCCAGCGCCGTGCCCTACATCATGTCGCTGGAAGGCGGTTTCGAGCACAGTGACGGGGACGAGATGTCCGAGTCCAGCCCGACGATCGCTGACCGGGTCAGTGGTGACAACGAGCTGTTCCTGCGCACGATGGATGAGATCACGGTCAAGTCACTGCTGCAGCACCTGCAGGACAAGGAACGCTACGTTATCTGCCGGCGCTTCGGTCTGGCCGTGCAGGATGAGCAGGGACGGACCCGCAGTGACGACGAGGGGGCCACGCTGGAGAGCCTGGCCAAGGAGCAGGGCGTCAGCCGGGAGCGCATCCGCCAGATCGAGCGTGAGGCCCTGCGCAAGATGCGCAAGGCCTACGGTGCATTGAGATAGATTCTCAGCCCGCATCAGTACAGGAATAAAAAGGCCCCGCCTAGGCGGGGCCTGATCGTTTCTGGATGGAAACTGCCGGTTAGCCGGCGATGGTGTCACGCAGGGCCTTGCCAGCGGTGAACTTGGGAACCTTGCGGGCCGGGATCGTGATCTTGTCACCGGTCTTCGGGTTCACTCCGATACGTTTCTTGCGCTTGCTCGTGCTGAATGTGCCGAATCCAGTCAGCTGGACGCGACCGTTCTTCTTGAGTTCCTTGGTGATCACGTCAATGGTAGCCTCGATGACGGCCTTCGCCTTGGTCTTCTCAAGCTTGGTGGCCTTGGCCACTGCATCGATGAGCTCGGTCTTGCCGAGAGGCTTCTTTACTGTTGACATTTACTTCCTCCGAGAGAAGTTGAATTACACGAAGCTAGATATAACCTAGAAAAACGGCCCTGTCAAGTGTTAAGCCGCATTAATAGGGGAAAAATCGCTGGTGAGGCCCGGGATAGCCCATGTATAAAGGCCGGATTTTACCACTGGATAACCGGTTCTCAATTATTCAAAGTGGATTTGGGGGGGCTGGAATACACTGGAAATGACGGCGTTGGCAGCCTGGGACTTTGATCCGTGCAGGGGTTGGCCGGACCCCCTGAGGGGCTTAGCCCTGATCAGGAGTGGGCTCACAGAAAACAGCGCCCCTGGCGATATGCAGCCAGGGACGCCGCTCAAGATGACAACGCATTTCCGATAGCCCCGCAGGGCTGCCTCAGGGGGCCAGGATGACCAGCTGGCGGCGCTCATCATCGCTGATGAAGAAGCGGCCGGCCGGGCCCATCTGGATATCTGAGATATCCCGCACCTGGCCGTCCCCGTCGCCCCATGATCCGAAGCTGCTGACTTCGCCGTACAGGCCCTCCGGCGTGGAAGGCGTGGAATACTTCGTGAACAGGAAGGTCCCACCGTAGACGTATACGTAACCGGCGGCATCCACAGCCAGGGCATCTCCCCAGTTGCCGCCGCTGTTGTTCTCCAGCTTGTCCAGGTAGGCTCCGCTTTGCAGGTCGAAACGCAGCACCTCGCTGCTCTGGCTCCAGGCGTTGGACAGCACGTACAGGTTGCCCTGGTAGCCATCGATGGCCAGCCGGCGCGCGGAATTGTTCGGCGGGTCCGGCATGTCGAACTGGCGCTCGTAGAAGCCGTCAACGAAGACCTGCACGCGGTCATTGTCCTGGTCCGTCACGAACAGCTCCCCGTCCCACCAGGCCATGGAGTAGTTGCCCTTGAACTTGCCGTCCTCCTCGCCCCAGTCCGTCGCCAGCACGCGGTAGCTGGCGAAGTTGTCAGTGTATTCGGTGAGCACGGTGTAGTCATGTGTGAAGTACAGCTTCCCATTCTCGCCCCAGCAGCATTCGTAGCCCGTGCGGCCCATGCGGCCGGTGATCAGGTCGGAGTCGTCGCCGCCGGTCTCCAGGTAGACTCGGTCCATGAACTGGTTGCGGCGCGTCATCAGTGTCAGGCTGTAGGCCGCCTCGTCCAGCACGATGTAGTCGCCGGTGTCGTGGCGGATGGAGACATGCCGCGGGCTGGCCCATTCAGACTCCCCGGGCACCAGGTTGCCGAGGCCATACAGCACGCTGCCGTCCGCACTGTCATACACCGCACTGCGCTGGTTTGTGCGGTCCGTCACCGCGATGTTGCCGCTCTGGTCGCTGGCAATGCCCCACATGGACCAGAAGCGCCCCTCCTGCCCCGTGGGGTCGGCCAGGCTGTTGCCCGTACCGTCCATGAAGCCGCTGCGGCCCCATTCAGCAATGAACTCAAAGGTCACAGGATCAAAGGAGAGGATCCGGTCGCGGTTGCTGTCACAGCAGTAGACCGTGTCATCCGCGCCGATCGCCAGGCCGAAGGGGTCATGCAGTTCGCCGACGCTGCCCTCGGTGTCAAGGTTCCCGTCGTAGCTGCCCAGCAGGTTTCCGTCATCGTCAAACCAGTAGATGAAGTTATTGGCAATGTCCGCCACGACGATCCGTCCCTGGCTGTCGATCTCCACGTCCTCGGGGTCGGAAAGCGTGCCGCTGCCGATGTAGCGGTCGAAGCTGCTGCCGAGGAAGCGGGCCAGGCGGGCGTTGTTCTCATCACTGATCACCAGCGAATTGCCGGGGCCCAGTGCGAAGTGGTCACCGCCGCCGAAGTGGTCGTCGAGCGCCGTGAAGTCCATGGCGGGCTCCAGGGATTTGTCGACGGGGTCATAGGCCCAGATCTCGGGGTCGTCACCGTACTTGATCCAGACCCGCCCATCCGCCGAGCATTCGATGTCCCGTGCGTTGGAGATATGGACATAGTCCAGGGGGCTGCCGTCGGGATTGAAGCCGTCCACGCGCCTGGCGTTCTCATTGCCGACCCAGTATCGTCCGCCTGGATCCACGGCGATGCCCGTCGGATCATAGGACTGCCATTCCTGGTAGAGAACCTGGCCGATCTGGCTCCAGTTCTTCGGCGGCGTGCCGTGGTCCAGCACATACAGCGGCTGGCTGTCACTGAGCTTGCTGAAGACCTTCACGCGGATCTGCGACTGCTGGTTCTGCGGCGCCCCGAGCGGCACACGGAAGCGCAGCAGCTGCGGGCTGGAAACCGCCACGTTGGCGCCGCTGATGGTCGTGGTGCCGTTGAGGATCACGCTGGTGCTGCCCGGAGTGGGGTCAAAACCCGCGCCCTCGACATAGACCCAGTATCCGGGGTAGGTCCGCTCGAACATCACGCGGTCGATGAACAGTTCGAAGTTGGCAACCAGGGTGGGCACGTTGGACATGCTGCTTTCCACCTGGTCCGCGGCCAGGCTTGTCACGCCGAAGTAGTAGCGCTTGCCGGTATCAATTTCGTTGAGCTCCCAGTGCGGATCCGGCAGCGGCGGGATGATGCTCAGGTTGTACTTCACGACGGTGCTTTCCCCGGCCTGGGAGAAGAGCTTCTCGGCATAGTAGATGTTGTAGCCCAGCAGTCCCGGGGTGCTGACCGCGTCCCAGTCCAGGTGCACCGCACCGTCCTTAACCGTGGCCACGAGGTTCTGCGGCGGCGGCGGCGGCGGGTTGGTGCTCAGCTGCAGCTCCAGCTCGTCGAAGACCACACGGTCGCCATCGGCGGTGAGGACCACGACATAGACATGCCCGTTGTTGATGTACTGGCCGTCCTGCGGGATCGTGAAGCTGCCCGCCCCGTCAAAGGGTCCGACCCAGCGCCAGCGGCTGCGGCTGTAGTCCGCGATCGCGATGTAGTGTTGTTCCGGGCTGTCACCGACACTGGACTTGAGTTCGATGGCATATTCGTCACCGCCGGCGGTGCTGAATTCGTACATCGCCCAGGCAATTCCCTTGCCGGGGGCCTGGACGATCAGGCGTTCTCCGCTGATGCTCGTGCCAGGGCTCTTCTGCTTGGCATTCTTGCCGGGCACGACGAGCACGGTGCGACTGGCACTGCGGCTGGGCTGCGGCAGTGCCGGCAGACCACTGGCCTCGATGCCGTCTCGCATGAGGGATCCGTTGTCAGTCTCCGCCAGCACGGGTAGTTCACTGCGCCCGCCGGCTGGTCCGGCGGCAGGACTGCTGTCCAGGCGCTGGAGTTCCCGGGTGCCGGATCCGCAGGCCGCAAGCAGCAGCCCCAGTCCGGCGGTCAGCACGATGCCCCGCAGGGTCTTGCAGGCTATACGCATCCTATTCCCCCGGAGTGTTGTCAATCACTGTGCCGTAGAAATCCTCGAACAGGCCCCGCAGGTCGTGGAAACCCTGGCCATTGGGCTTGAAGGCCTGGCGGCTGAGGTCGATGTTGTTCTGGATGTCAATCCGCCCGTGGCAGCCCCCGCAGGTGTGCACCTCGCCGGGCTGCACGGAGTTGAACATCCGCTCACGCACGGCCACGCGGCCCGTGCCGTCCACCAGTTCCCAGGTGATCGGGGTGTTGGCCGGGATACGGATGCGGAAACTGCCGTCCGTGGCCACCGGGTACTCACCGATTATGTTCCATTCACCCATCATCGGGAAGCTGCGGTTGCCAAAGCTCGGGTTGTCAGGATCGCCGTTGGGTATGCCGTCCATCCGCCGTACCTGCTTGACGCGAAGGGTCCAGGGGCCGTCCTCGGGACGCACATCGCCCTGGCGCTGGTCACCGCCGCGGTCGAAGATGTTCTCGCAGGCGAACTCGCCCCAGTTCTCGGCTTCCTTGGTCTCGTCCGGGATCACCGGCGGTACGGAACGGGCCATCAGCGGGATCGCTCCGAACTCCGTGATCCCCGGGGCATCGCACAGCGCCGTCAGGTTGCTGCCGTCCGCATCCATGATGTACACACCCCAGTCCGGGGCATCGCCTTCACTCTCGTTCCAGACCGCACCCGGGGCATAGCTCACGAGGATCCGCCCGTCGGGCAGGCCCACGGGGAACTTGTAGCGGCCATGGGTGTTCCAGTCCCCGGCGTCCACCATCTCACTCTCGGTGACATAGCTGTAGCTCGGGAAATCCGGGTTGCCCGCCGGGTCGGCCCTGACGATGGCGCCGGCACCATAATTCTCATGGTGCGCACGTCCGCCGGTCGGCAGGTTGAAGTTGGTCTGTGTCAGCAGGATCTGGTGGTCGTAGGTCTCGCTGAGGTCCACAAAGCAGTCAATACTGTCGCGTACCACATGGCTGCCGAATACCGGGAAGGCGAAGCGTCCGTCGGGCAGCATCTTCCAGACCACGAAGCGGTTGTAACGCGGCCCGCTGATGTTGATGCGGGTGTCCCAGGACACGAACAGCACTTCGCCGGTGTGCGAGACGATCGGGTTGAAGGCCCCGTCGCTGGAGAGGTGGATCTGGCGCTCCTCCCCTGTGAAGCGGTCAAGGATGTGCATGTGCGGCACTTCCGTGCCGGCGTCGTAGAAATCGCCGATGCCGTAGCGTTCACTGGTGAACAGGATGTCACCGCTTGGCAGGTATGTCGGTTCGGCGTCGTTGTATTCATTGAATGTCAGCTGCGTGAGGTTCGTGCCGTCAATGTTGACCTCGAAGATCTCCATGTCGGAGCCGCCGAACTCACGCATTGTCAGCAGCAGGCGCTGGCCGTCATAGCTCAGCTCAAGGTCCTGCATCGGGCGGTCGCTGACTGTCAGCACCTGGCTCAGCGTGCCGTCCGGGTCCAGCCGCATGATGGCCTGGTCGGCGTAGAAGCTGCGCCCGAGGTTGCGGAAGGCCATGAAGGGCGTGCGGTTGGGACTGTCCACGGGGTTGGCCTTGATGAACAGGATCGGCTGGTCCAGCACACCGTCCGGGAACTCTGAGGCTCCCATCGTGACCTTGTTGCCACCGGCGGCGGACTCTACCTCGAAGTAGCCGGCCCGCCCGTCCAGGTCAAGCAGGGTTGACTGCCCTGCAGCTAGCTGGGTGACGGTGGATCTGCTCAGGTCCGCTTCAATCCTGCGGATCACTGCATCCCGGTCCACCTCCACGCTGAGCCCTTCCGCCCCCTTCCGGAGGCTGGTCACCACACCGGGCTCCAGCTGACTCTCGTCTATACCATCCACCTTGCCCGACACGGGCAGGCGGCGCCCCACATCCGACAGAAGGACTTCACCCAGCGCGGGTGATTCCACCAGCGGCTGGCCAGGC
>JAHEFU010000102.1:8872-9644 GCA_024645305.1 Planctomycetales bacterium | reverse complement strand
AGCTGACCTGCGCTACGCCTGGTCCTCCAGTCCTTCCGGTTCCCAGGCCGCAGACTGGACCTCAGTGGTGCTGGCAACCGAAAATCTGGGTGCAGGAGGCGACATACAGTCAGTCAACGGTCACCCCGCAATTGCAGGTTATGATGTGACCAATCAGGTACTGGTCTATGCCCGGTCCACCACGGTCTCAGGCAGCGAGCCCGAAGACTGGCTGTTTGTGACGGTGCATGATGAAGCGGCGACCGGTGGACGGCCGCGCCTGGCGGTAGTCAACGGTGCACCGGCGATTGCCTATGAATACTCCGCTCAAGAGGAGATTCACTTCGCCTGGTCCTCCACTGCGGATGGCAGCAATAGTGGTGACTGGTCCCATCTCCTGGTCAGTGCAGGCGGTAACGCATGCTACTATGCGAGCCTGACAATTGTGTCCGGACGACCGGCGATCAGCTACCTGGACAACAGTCAAAGCGCCCTCGTGTATGCCTTTTCCTCCACCGCAGACGGGCACAGCGGAAACTGGACGCGGGTCACTGTTGATGCCGGTCCCTTCAGTGGCAGCCGTTCATCCCTGGCGGTCGTCAATGGATTCCCGGCAATCACCTATTACAACAGCAGTCTGGACGAACTGCGCTACGTGGTTTCCAACACTGCCCTGGGCAACAATGCAGGTCAATGGAGCAGCCCGCAGCCAATTGCCGACTACATCGACCAGGGCAGTTACAGCTCCCTGGTTGGCCACAACGGTGCACCACGGGCGCTGCTGTTTTCAGCT
>JAHEFU010000102.1:0-8862 GCA_024645305.1 Planctomycetales bacterium | reverse complement strand
TCAATTCGGACATTGACATGGCAGTGTGTGACAGCGCCTATGGAGAGGACAGCAGTGACTGGTCAGTCCGCCAGGTGGAAAACAACGCTGACAACACGCCGTCACGGGTTGACGCTGAGGTTGTCAACGGGCGCCTGGCCGTTGTGTTTGACGAGAACTCCAATGAGATTGCCTACCGTGTGCTGATTGAGTGACACACCTGCTCACAGGTCGCGGGCGCTGAAGGTATCTCCCTGATTCAGGTCGCCGCTTTCATAGCCCTTCATGAACCAGCGCATGCGCTGCTCGCTCGTGCCGTGCGTGAAACTGTCTGGCACGACGTAGCCGCGGGCCTGCTTCTGCAGGGTGTCGTCACCGATGGCATGCGCGGCGGTGAGGGCTTCCTCAATGTCGCCGGCATCCAGCACACCGAGGTGTTCATCGGCATAGTGTGCCCATATCCCGGCGTAGAAATCCGCCTGCAGCTCCAGGCGGACCGACAGTCTGTTGTAATCGGCTTCGCTGAGTCTGCCACGCATTGCACTGACCTGTTCCGACGTGCCCAGCAGGTTCTGCACATGGTGCCCCACTTCATGCGCGATCACATAAGCGCCGGGAAAGTCACCTTCGGCACCGAATTTCGTCTGCAGATCATCGAGAAATGTCAGGTCGAGGTAGAGATTGTGGTCACCCGGGCAGTAGAACGGTCCGACAGCGGCGCTGGCAAAACCGCAGGCTGAGTTCACCTCGCCGCTGAACAGCACGAGGGTCGGCTGCTCGTAACTTCCACTCAAGTCATTGAACAGGCCGGTCCAGACATCCTCCGTATCCGCCAGCACGACGGAAACGAACTGGCGCAGCTCTTCTTCGTGGGGGTCCATGGGAGTCTGCTGCTGATTGTCCGCCGGGGCAGTGTAGCCGCCGCTGCCCGTGTCCACCTGCTCCAGCAGGGGCTGTACATCCACCCCCATGAAGTAGAGTACGATGATCACGATGATCGCCCCGCCGCCGAGGGCGATCCCGCCCCGCGCTGCGGGAGCACCGCGCCGGTCCTCAACGTTCGAACTCTGCCGCCTGTTCTTCCATTTCATGTATTGCCTGCCATCCTGGAATACCGCTTGAACCGGTCAGGAAATTATATGACAGGCCAGTCAGACCGTGTCGGGCAGGTGTTCGGTATAATCCTCCAGCTCCCGTTCAGGGAGCGCTCCTGATACAAATGCACGGATTCTGGAACAGCATTTCGCGGCCCTGCTTCGTCCTCGCCCCGATGGTCGGGGTGACCGATGCCGCCTTCCGGCGCATCATTGCGAAGTACGGCAAACCGGATGTGATGTGGACGGAATTCGTCTCGGCTGACGGGCTGTGTTCCCGCGGCCGGCCGGGTCTGCTGCATGACCTCTGGCATACGGACAGCGAGCGGCCGATCCTGGCCCAGCTCTACGGCGGGGATCCCGCCAATATGCGTGAGGCCGCACGCTTCTGCATCGAACAGGGCTTCGACGGGATTGACATCAACATGGGCTGCCCGGACAAGACCGTGGAGAAGCACGGGGCCGGCTCCATCCTGATCAAGCGCCAGCGGCAGGCCCGTCAGATCGTGGAGGCCGCGCGTGAGGGGGCGGGGGCGCATCCGGTCAGTGTCAAGACGCGGATCGGCTACCATGACAACCAGATCGAGGACTGGCTGGCAACGCTCATCTCCGCCGGCGCGGCAGCGGTCACCCTGCATGCCCGCACCCGCGACGAGATGTCACGCGTGCCGGCCCGCTGGGATGTGGTTGAGCGTGCCGTGGACCTGGCCCGGGAACTCGTGCCGGACCAGTCACAGCGCCCGCTGATCATTGGCAACGGCGATATCCGCAACCTGCATGACGCGCGTGAGATCACCGCGGAAACCGGCTGTGACGGTGTGATGATCGGTCGCGGCATCTTCGGCAATCCCTGGCTGTTCAACCCCGGCGTGGACAAGGCGGATCTGCCCTTCGAGCAGATCATCGACGTTATGCTGGAGCACACGGAGCTGTATGTGGAGCTGTTCGGGAAGATCAAGCCCTTTGACCCGATGAAGAAGCACTACAAGGCCTACGTGACCGGTTTCCCCGGGGCACCGGCCCTGCGCGCGCAGATGATGGAGGCCCGCGACCTCGCTGAGGTCCGCGAGCTGGCCCGGCAGGCCCTCAGACTGGAAGCACGCGTGCGCTGAAAACGCATTTCAGTTGGGCGGGGCTGTCCGATAAACTAAGTAACTTGAACATCATTCCTTCATTTCTGGCTGCGGTCCACCGGCGCAAGCGCTCCCGGCTGGATGCGCGCCTGCTCCTGCAGGTGGTGGGATTCCTGACAGGTTTAGTGCTGATTTGCAGTGTGATCTTCATGTACCTCATGGATCACGAGGGGCAGCAGTACGGATTTCTGGATGCGGTCTACTGGGTGATTTCTACAATGACCACGCTGGGCCTAGGCGACATCGTATTCGAGGGCATCGCCGGGCGCATATTCACGATGATCGTTTTGCTGGTGGGCATCCTATTCATATTCGTCGTGCTGCCCTTCACCTTCATTGAGACAGTCTATGCCGCCTGGGTCGAGGCCCTCAATGAGAGCCTGGCTCCGCGCAAGCTGTCGCGCAATGTTCACGGACATGTGATCATCACCGGGGCGGACCCGCTGTCGCTGTCGCTGGCCCGCAAACTGGAGCGCTACAACTACAGCTATGTGATGCTGTCGCCGAATTATGAAGCCGCGCTGCCACTGGCGGATCGGGGCCTGAATGTGATGGTGGGGGAGCTGGACAATGTGGAGACCTATGAGCAGGCCCGCATAGAAATCGCTTCACTGGTGGCAGTGACGGGGATGTCGGACTCGATGAATGCCAGTGTGCTGATGTCCATCAGGAGCATTGCCCCAAACCTGCCCCTGATTTCCGTGGCGCAGTCAGCTGCTTCCCGCGAAATCCTCAGTCTGGCGGGTGCGACGCGGGTGCTGCAGCCGATTGACCAACTGGGGCATGCCCTGGCCCGGCGCGCCTATGTGGGTGACAGCCGGGCCCAGCCCATAGCCAACGTGGACCGCCTGCAGATTGCTGAAGCCCGGATGGACGGGACTGACCTGTCGGGTCTGAGCATCGTGGAATCCGAGCTGCGCTCCCGCACGGGAATCTCCGTGCTGGGCATGTGGCAGAAGGGGCAGTTCCATACTGCCACGCCGGAGATGCGGCTGGACTCCGGCAGTCTGGTGGTGCTGGCCGGCAATGCGGATCAGCTGGAGAAGTTCAACGCGCTGTATCCGATCACGCACAGGGAGGGGCGGCCGGTTGTGATCATTGGCGGCGGGCGAGTCGGCCAGGCTACCGCCCGGGCGCTTACTGAAATGGGGCTGGAGTACCGGATCGTGGAACGCTCCGGCCGGGCACAGATGAATGATGAGCATATTGTGGTCGGGGATGCGCTGGATCATGCAACGCTGGAGCAGGCCGGGCTGGACCATGCATCCAGTGTGATCCTGACCACGCATGACGATGACATCAATGTCTATCTCACACTGTACCTGCGCAACTACCGCAGTGATCTGGTAATCATCAGCCGCAGCATGTATGAGCACAACCTCTCAACACTGCAACGGGCAGGGGCGGATTTCGTGCTGAGCCACAGTTCACTGGGCGCTAACACGATCTTCAACCTGCTCAAGCGCAGTAACATCGAAATGCTGGCCGAGGGGCTCGACATCATCCGCATGCCGGCACCGGCGAAGCTGGCGGGTCGCACACTGGCGGAAGCAGACCTGCGGGCCCGGACAGGCTGCATTCTGCTGGCCACAATAGAGGAAGGGCGTATGCATGTAAATCCCCGCCCAGACAGACCGGTGCCTCAGCAGAGTGAAATCATTCTGCTGGCCACGGTTGAGGATGAGGAACGCTTCCTGGAAGCCTATCCGCAGACTGTAGTCTGAGACCTAGCCTTTGGTGGGTACGGCGTTGAATTCAATGGTCAACACGCCGTCAGGGAACTTCGGTTCAGTTTCCGCATTGATGATCAGCTCATCACGGGCCTGGGACAGTACCCAGCTACCCATCGGCTGCCAGCTGCCGGACTGCATCTCGAAGCGGATGGCCTTGTTCTCTGAGCCGGGCAGGGGGCTCTCTACATCCAGCACACCGACAAGTGTATGACCGTGCGGGTTGACGATCCGCCCACTCAGTTCAAAGTGGAGGTCTCCGCTGCCGATCTCTTCCAGTTCGATCTTCGAACGCATGCGACTCAGCTGATCCAGCTCAACTACAAGTCGGAACTTGACTTCCTGCATTATGTACTCCTGAATTCCAGACGGGGTATCCCCACGGGAAATCCCCTGCAGAATTATTCACCATGCCGCCGCTGCTGGCTAGTCCTGCAATGGACAGCCTGCGGTGCTATGATCTAAGCAACCTATGAAACCCCGACACTCAGCCGCCGTGTGCGGCATCCAGCCAACCTTCAGCGCTTTCTGCGCCCTGTTCCTGCTTGTGCCGCTGGCAGCCTGCTCCAGCGGCAGCCAGCCGCTGCTTGAGCCGGCCGCGCCCCGGATCAGCCTCTGGACAGCCCCGGACAGCGACATCCAGCCGGAAGAACTTGAACTCAGCCTGAGTCAGGATGAAGCGGGCTGGCTCCTCTCACTGGAATCCAGGGCCAGGGATGAGAACTCCAGTCTGCTGCTGCAAGTGGAATTGCCTGAAGACTGGCAGGCCAGTGAGGTGCAGCAGTTTTGTACTCCGGGCGAGCTGAACCTGCTCGTGGCGGATGCCCCGGGGGTAATTGCCCTCGGCGTGATCATGCCTGCCGGAGGGCATATCGAACCTGGGCAGCTGCTTGGTGCGCGCCTGCAGCCGGTAGCTGCTGGAAGCTTGCGCTCCACCAGGGCTGTACCCCAGGGCAGCCGCGGACAGGTGACGGATCTGCGGGTGCTGACGGAGGGTGAAGATGCGGGCAAACTGGCCTGGAGCTATGTGAACCGGGGAGACTACGACCAGAACAGTGAAGCCAATATCGCGGACCTGACACCGTTGTCCACCCGACTCGGTGAGCGAACTGACGACGGCGAGCTGGACGAACTGGACAGCGTGCTGGACGGCGATGGGAACGGTGAGGTCAATCTGGCGGATATCACCGTGCTGGGCCAGAATTTCCTGAATCGCGTCAGCGCTTACCGGGTGTACGGTGCGGACGGGACAGACCCGGAGCTGGCAACGAGCACGCTGCTGCAGGAGCTGCCTTACAGTGCGGGTTCCACGATGCCCCAGGGCCGGCGCAGCTATGTGGTGGATGAACCCGCAGGAGTGATTCTGAGTGGCGGTTACGTGTACGTCAGGGCATGGGAGGAAAGCGCGGATGAGGAAGGCGCCGCAAGCAATGTAATCCAGCTTGCGGAGCTGGATCCCTCAATCTACCGCCTCCCGCCGGCCCAGGACTGGCTGGTGGACGCTGGCCAGTGCCTCAGTCCGAGCCTGCTGCTGCTGCATCCCTGGCTGGGCCTCAGTGACGAGGATGCCCCAGTGATCGTATACACCCGGGTGGAGGCACAGGAACCGGTCGCACCGCTGATGCTGTCATACTACGGTGAGGCCGGCTGGACTGAGCAGGAAATCGGCGACGCCGGCAACTACAGCAATCCCATGGCTGTCCTGACAACGGGACCGGAGGTGGCACCGCAATCAGTGGTGCTGGCCTATCGCATTGATACACTGGGCCTGGTGGCGCGCTACTACGATCCGCAGTGGAACCTGCTGGAGGAACGGGCTGTACCCGGGGGAAACGGAGTGATGACCCAGCTGAAGCTGGACAGGGACACCGATGGCAGCCTGGGAGCAGTCAGTGCCTGGCAGGATGGCAACTCGGGCAGCGTGCTCTACTCATGGACGGATGGAGATGGCAACTGGAACAGCCAGACGGTCTTTGAAGGGACGACGATCAGCGGTGTGGACTTCGCCTTTGATCCCGCCGGGGGCGATCCCTGGCTCGTCTTCACTGACGGCACCATCAACACGGATCAGACCCTGCTGCTGGATTTCAGCATGCAGCAGGGCCGTCTCAACGGCGGTACCTGGACGCTCAGCCCGATCCCACATCCGGACTCACCGCTGGCGGTGGACATCGGCTTCCGCGCTGACAACACCCCGCAGCTGGCATTCAGCGCTGCCCGGGACTACACGGTGGAGATCCCCTTCCAGGATCCGATCACGCTGTCACTGCTGGTGGATGTCAACACGGCCGAATACAACGGCAGCAGCTGGGACATCCAGCGGGCCTTCGAAAGCACACTGGGCGTGACAATTGACGCCTTCCCGCCAACGGCCATCATCCTCACGCTGGACATGGCGCCGGGTGCTGTCTGGGCCCGGGCCGATGAGCTGCTGTACAACAGCGTCACGGGTGAGGTGGAAGTTGACCTGGCCACACAGCTGCCGCAGGACGGAGCGTTGTCAAGTGATTCGCAATACATGCTGCGCAGCGGCGGGCATGCCTACAACAACAGCAACTACTACGGCGGATCCAGTGGCCGGGCTCACAGCTGGGGCCAGCCGATTTTATCCGGTCCGTCCTGCGCCTACCTGCGCTCCACGGACCTGCAGGTCACGGACCTGCTCGCCGGTAATTTCAGTGCCAGTGGCGAACTGGCCTACTGGCGCCCCTGATGCAGCGGATCAGCACCCAGATCCTCGTGTTCGACGGCGTGGAACTGCTGGACTTCGCCGGACCGCATGAAGTCCTGACAGCCTGCCGCGCAGATGAGCAGCAACGGCGCGTGACGCAGTCGCCATTTGATAATTCACTTGTGTCCGCTGACGATCCGGAGATCGTGACCAACGGCGGAGTGCGCTTCCACGCTGATGCATTGCTCAGTGACAGTGCAGTGCCAGACCTGCTGATAGTGCCCGGCGGAATCGGTACGCGCCGCCTGCGGACGGCACAGCCGGTGCTGGCCAGGCTGCGGGAACTCTCTGAGGTCGGCAGCATTGTCACCTCCGTCTGCACGGGAGCACTGCTGCTGGGAGCAGCCGGCCTGCTGGACGGCCGGCCCTGCACCACGCACTGGCTGTTCAGGGAGCAGCTGCAGGAGGACTTTCCCGCAGCGCAGGTTGACATTAGCCGGCGGGTGGTTGACGACGGTACGCTGGTGACGGCCGCCGGGGTGACGGCCGGCCTTGATCTGGCCCTGAGCCTGGTCGAACGATTCGTCAGCCGCGAGTCAGCCCGGGCCACTGCGGCATACATCGAGTACGCACCGGATCCGCGTTACCTGTTCAGGCCCTCGGCCTAGTCCTCATCCTTTGAGGGCAGGGGAATGTACTCCAGAGCAGGGAAGTCCGTGAAGTCCATGTGGCCCTCGAGGGTATCATACAGCGGCTGGGCCGGACGGAACTGCGGGTCGGCCACATTGGCAACGGTGACGGCCAGCACCTGGATCAGCTCGTTGTCAGGCAGGGTCAGTGTCCGGGAGCCAGCAGGGATGTCAATGGCGTAACGATACAGGTAACTGTATTCGTAGTAGTAGTCCTGACCATGCGGCCTGTGGCGATGGGATGCGAACCAGGCCACGGGGTCGCGGCGGATGTAGCCGGCCTCGACGCCTTCCAGTTCATTGAACCAGCTGAAGGCAATGTCCGGTACATGCCCCTTCCAATTGCGGTTGTCCCACTGGCCGACGTAGCCGCCCCAGTCCTGGATCTTCAGGCTGTGCGCAGCTCCGTCCACGAGGAACTCCGCAGTCTGGTCGCCGGGTGAGCTGGCCGCCACGATGTAGATGCGGTTGAAGTTACCCTTAGGCAGGTCGATGTTCTGGCCCTGGCAGGTCACGGCGTTGAGCTGGCCATTGCCACCTGGCGCAAAGTTGAATACCACTCCCGCATCCTCCAGCATCTCCGGCAGCATCTCCGCCGCCAGGCTGCGGCCACCGGAATCGAAGCCTCCCACCGCCGCCTCACCATTGACAGTGGCCACACTGCGGTTGTAGGGCAGTGTGAGCGGGGCGTACTCAGGCAAGACCGCTGCATCCGGCTGCAGTGTGATGGCAAATGTGCGGATCTGGTAGGGACCGAAATCAGCCGCCAGGTAGTTGCCGTCTCGTGCCACCGGAGCATTGCCATATTCCTGACCATCGACTTCGCGGGCTGACAGCACGGGATGGTTCACGTTGAAGCGCACACCCGCTTTGCTCTGCCCGTCCAGCTCCACCATCCGCAGGATCACTTCATTGCTGTCTTCGGCCTGCTTGCAGGCCAGCACGCGCACCCCGCGCGTGTCAATATAGACAAGGGCATGAGTACGGCCATTGTTCCCAGCGTGCTTTCCCGTCTGGAAGGCGATGAGTGGCTGCTCCAGGCCGTAGGCCTGCCAGTAGCTGGCTTCACTGCGCCAGTCACCTGTATGCCCGGTGATGCCGTAGCTGATTTCATGGCGGCCCCAGTCCTGGCTGGCCTGGTCGGAGTAATCCGGACCATGCACGCCCGGTGTGCGCAGGAGTGTCAAACGGACCGTGTTGTCATCCGGCTTGTCCGAGCCGTACTTGAAGGGGCAGAGAATCATGGCACCGAACTCGCCGCTGCTGTCGGTCAGATCGAACCACTGGTGCGCCGGTACCTCGTACTTCTTCTCGTCATTGTTGCCACGCTCAATGGTGCCGCATTCCCAGCTGTAGGTGGCATTGGGGTTGCTGGCCGTCAGCGGGAAACTGGCCTTGAGGTTGCAGTTGGGGGTGCGCCAGTCAATCACATCGCTGAATTCCACGCGCTGGCCTCCAGCAGCCAGGCGAATCGTCTGGCTGAACGTCGAGCCCTGGGCTTCCCTGTCAACGCGCAGGGCCACGCTGGCCGTTCCGTTCTCGACAACCGTGATTTCGGCAGGACCG
>JAHEFU010000297.1 GCA_024645305.1 Planctomycetales bacterium | reverse complement strand
TGAGACAATTCTCATTTATCGTGAATTCCTGCGCGATTCTTTTCAATGCTGATGCACGAATAGCCTGATTAAACCAAGGGAGCGGGGCTCCTCAGCGTCCCGCAGGATCAAATCCAGCGTGTTTTTTCACGCGATTGCATATTAGACCCTTATTCAGAACTTACAGACCCACTCCAGCTGCACAGCATGAAAATTCGCCGGCACATGTGGGCTCTGAAGTCCGTAGAGACCGGTACTCTGTTGAGGATGCAGGAGATTTCGGAGCAAATCTTGCCATTTCCATGGCTGACGGTTGCCGAGATGAAGATATCAGTCTTTTACTGGATAGCAGAGTGGCCTGAATCAGGATTTCCGCCTGATGAACCCGACAAGTCTCTTCACACCTTCCTCCAGGTCCGCCAGCGGTGCGGCGAAGCTGACTCGCACGCAGCGTGCTGCCAGTTCATTCGGTGTGAAGCTGAGATTGCCATCCTCACCACGACTGCCAACAAGCCCGAAGCCGCTGCCGGGCACGACCGCCACATGCTCCTCGGCCAGCAAGCGGTCGGCAAAGGTGTCACCATCCATACCGGTCGGCGAGATGTCAATGAAGTAGAACAGCCCACCATCCGGCTTCGCAAAGCGCAATCCGCATTCCGCGAGCAGTTCTCCGGCCAGCTGCCAGCGCTCCAGCAGGGCATTACGGCGCACGGCAGTGTCGTCCTCCGCCAGGGCCTGCACCATTGCCCACTGCAGCGGTGTTGTCAGTGATCCGGTCAACGGTTCATTCATCAGCTCCAGGCGGAATGCGGTCTCGTCGTTCGGGGCGACCATGTAGCCCATGCGCAGGCCCGTGGCTGCGTAGCTCTTGGAGAAGCTGTAGATAGCGATAACGCGCCGCTCCTCTTCGGGGAATTCCCAGTCGATGCTGAGCGGAGACAGGTACTCGCCACGGTAGACATAGTCGCTGTAGGCCTCATCTGAGATGATCCAGAGGTTGTGACGGCGCGCGAAGTCATATAGGGCACGTACGGTTCCAGGCGGGAACAGGACCCCCGTCGGATTGCTCGGAGTATTGATGAGCATCGCCCGTGTCTTTGATGTCACCTGCTGCTCAAGCCGCACCAGCAGGGGCTGGAAGCTTTCATCCAGTTCATAGACATCAACTTCGATTCCGGCAAGAGTGGACTGCTGGATGTAGTTCGGGAAGTAGATCATCGGGAACAACACCCGGTTTCCACTGTCAACACAGAGTTGCAGGCTGGAATTCAGGGCCTGTGTCGCCCCCTGGCTGACGATCACGCGGTTGAGCGGGATGTCAATGTCCATGCGAGTGTTGCGATGTGCCTGGATTGCCTCGCGCAGGGCAGGGATACCGGCCATGGGCGAATAGTGTGTGTGTCCGGCCTCGATTGCATCAGTGAGCGCATCCGCGATGCGTTGTGGCATACGGAAGTCCGGGTCGCCGATGTGCAGGCCGTAGACCTTCACACCCTCCCGTTTCAGGGTCATGGCGGAGGTGAACAGGCGGCGGATGCTGCTGCGCGGCATCACACTGGCACGCATGCTCAGGGCTGGGTGCTGACCCGGCTGCTGCGGGACTGTTGACATGTCCCAATTCTAACCGCTGCAGGATCCTCCCAGACCCATGCAGTTGTTTGGTACAGCCCAAGGCTCCCTCGCTAGAATAAGTACATGTCATCCGCAATGTACACACCGGATCCGCAGTACATATCCACTGCAACCATTACGGCCTTCATGGAACGCCTGCAGCATGACGGGATCGAGGGCATCACGGATTATGAATCCCTCTACAAGTGGTCCATTGAGCATCCTGCAGTGTTCTGGCGTGAATTCTGGGATCACAGCGGTATCGTGGCCAGCCGGCAGGCCAGTACCATCCTGCAAGGCGGTGAATACGTCAGGCCACCACAGCCGGGTGGCCCGCACTGGTTCGAGGGTGCGCTGCTGAACTATGCGGAAAACCTGCTCAGGCACCGCACGGATGAAGAGGCGATCGTCTTCTGGAATGAGGAAGGGCAACGCCAGGTGCTGAGCTTCAATCAACTGTACCGTGAAGTTGCCATTCTGCAGACCGCGTTAATCGGGCAGGGTGTGAAGCAGGGTGACCGTGTGGCCGGCTTCATGCCGAATATGCCGCAGACGATCATCTGCATGCTGGCCACGGCCTCGCTCGGTGCGATCTGGAGCAGCTGCTCGCCGGACTTCGGTGAGAAGGGCGTGCTGGACCGCTTCGGGCAGATCAGGCCCCGCGTGCTGTTCACGGCGGATGCGTATCTGTTCAAGGGCAGGCGACATGACTGCCTTGAGCGCGTGAAGAACTTTGCCAGTGAGCTTGATCTCGAGCGCATCGTTGTCATTCCCTACATGGAGGAGCGCCCGGACATCAGCGGGATGCCGGGCACGCTGCACTACAGCGACTTCGTCGCGGAGGCCGGCGGGGGCGGGGAGATGAAGTTCGAGCAGCTGCCTTTCGACCACCCGCTGTACATCATGTACAGCAGCGGCACGACTGGCCTGCCGAAGTGCATGGTGCACGGAGCCGGCGGGACACTGATCCAGCACCTGAAGGAGCACATGCTGCATACTGATGTGAAGCCGGGCGACCGCGTGTTCTACTTCACGACCTGCGGCTGGATGATGTGGAACTGGCTGGTCAGTGCGCTGGCTGTCGGGGCGACGGTGGTGCTGTTCGATGGCAACCCATTCGCGCCTGATACAGGACATCTGTGGAAAATGGCGGAGCAGGAGAAGATCACTGTATTCGGCACGAGTGCCAAGTACATCGCCC
>JAHEFU010000101.1 GCA_024645305.1 Planctomycetales bacterium | reverse complement strand
CGCGGAAAAAAGGAGAAATTATGGAGGAGATTGCCATTGCAAACAGGACCGGCGTCGCCTCGCGACGCCAGCACACGTGCTGCGGCAATGGGGCATGATGTCCCAGGAGGCAGATGTAGTTCTGCTACCCACTACTACCAAAATCCTATGTCCTCACCCGCCGCCGGCCTGTTTGACATCCCCTCCCTGTGGACCTCAGCTCCGCCTCGATCCCCACCCGGGATGTCCAGCGGCTGGCTGCAACATGCATTGCCAATCCGATCAATCCTCAACAGGTTCCAACTGAATTTCCATTGCTGAAAATCGTTTTGCTAATGCATTTGCAGATTGGAAGCTGCGTAGTCCCCATTGGTTGGTAAGCACATAAGTCTCATTTCCAACATGGAAAAGCTGTGCATCTTCAGAGAAGAAGCGTTTTGATCTGTGCAGTTTTGCGTCACTTCCTGAATTTGAGAAAGCCTCAATCACGGCCTCTTCATCCAACTTCCCGTCAAACATCTCAAAAGGTCGCTTCTTGAATTCATAGATCGTTTCAATGATCTCTTTCGGATGAACACCGTTATTGATCAATGCTGACACAATATGAAACATTACCCAGCGCTTGCTCTGCGAACTAAACTTCTGTCCAGAAATAGTGAGGTCATATTTGGTGGTGTCCCGCGTTCCCTCACGGGATTCCCGCTCCTTCTGCTTTTTCTCGCGAATACGAACCTGGAAATCTGCAACTTCGGGAAGTGGTATGAGAGTCTGCACATCGAGAAAGGTCTCATTTTCAAGTGTATAGGGACGCATCCGCACACAGCGGATATCCAGACCAAAGTCCGTAAGCCACATTACGGCCGAAGTAAGCTCGCGCGAGAACTCGGCAGATGCAAGAATGATCTTTACCTGCTGCGCAAACTGATCTTCGTCAGGCTCATCCCAGCCAAGGAAACCAAGCAGTTCCTCAGTTGCATCCTTGTGAATTCCGTTATCGGAAAGATACTTACCGAAGGCCTCTGCAAGTTTCTCGAATGTCAGTGTAGAGACCATTGCTGCATACCTGATCGCCTGAAGCTCCATATGACCACCATCTTCAGTGCGCTTCAGCTCAATGACAATCAGATTCGCTTCCTTGTCGATCGCAAGCAGGTCTATCCTGCGCTTGCTGTCCTCCCAGTCGGCAAACTCCTCAGCCACGACCAGAGTCTCCGGAGCAATGATGTCAATCTGGTTCTTAAGCAGATTCTGTAAATCCTGGCGTTCACGAATCCCCTGCTGACCAAAGGTTGTTCGTTCCATTGCCACAATGCCACTATCCAGATACTTGTAGATTGCCATAGTTGACTCTCGCTCACAAATAATGATCCGTTTGGGGACACCCGAAACCTGATGTCCGGATTGCTCCGGACCTCCGAAGATTGTGCGGATTGCGCCGCACCTCCTAAATCACTCCACTAACCCTGGCATCCCGCTCCTTCGCGCATTCGATGGCATCCTCGTAGCCTGCGTCCGCGTGGCGCATCACGCCAGTGCCGGGATCGGTTGTCAGCACGCGCTGCAGTTTCTCCGCCTGGGCATCCGTGCCGTCGGCCACCACAACCATGCCGGCGTGCAGGCTGTAGCCGATGCCCACCCCACCACCGTGGTGCACGCTGACCCAGCTGGCCCCGCTGCTCGTATTGACAAGTGCGTTCAATATCGGCCAGTCGGCGATGGCGTCACTGCCATCCTTCATGGCCTCCGTCTCGCGGTTCGGGCTGGCAACGGAGCCGGCGTCCAGATGGTCGCGCCCGATCACGATCGGGGCCTTGACCTTGCCGGTCTTGACCAGGTTGTTGAACAGCAGTCCCGCCAGGTCGCGCTCGCCATAGCCCAGCCAGCAGATGCGGCAGGGCAGGCCCTGGAAGCTGACCTTCTTCTGTGCCATATCGATCCAGCGGTGCAGGTGTTCCTTCTCCGGGAACAGTTCCTTGATCGCCTCATCGGTGACATGGATGTCCGCCGGGTCGCCGGAGAGCGCCACCCAGCGGAAAGGCCCGGTGCCGGTGCAGAACAGCGGACGGATATAGGCCGGCACGAAGCCGGGGTAGTCAAAGGCGTTCGTCAGGCCATGGGCCAGGGCCTGGCCGCGCAGGTTGTTGCCATAGTCGAAGGCGATGGCCCCCGCATTCTTCAGGTCGATGATCGCCTGGCAGTGCACAACCATGCTGTCCAGTGAGCGTTTGATGTAGTCCTGCGGATCCTTCGAACGCAGTTCGTTGGCATCCGCAAAGGACAGGCCCGCCGGGTAGTAGCCGACGAGGGCGTCATGCGCGCTCGTCTGGTCGGTGACGACATCCACCTTCACGCCACGGCGCACAAGCTCCGGCAGCACCTCGGCTGCGTTGCCAAGCAGTCCGACCGACAGCGCCCTGCGGGCCTTGACTGCCTCCTCGCATTTGCTGAGCGCTTCGTCCAGGCTGTCCGTCCAGGTGTCGAGGTAATTCTGCTCGATGCGGCGCATGATCCGGCTCTGGTCGATTTCCACACACAGCGCCACGCCATTGTTGAAGGTCACGGCCAGGGGCTGGGCCCCGCCCATCCCGCCGAGACCGGCAGTCACGGTCAGCGTGCCGGCCAGGCTGCCCGCGAAATGCTGGCGCGCCAGCTCGGCAAGTGTTTCGTAGGTGCCCTGCAGGATGCCCTGGGTGCCGATGTAGATCCAGCTGCCGGCGGTCATCTGTCCGTACATCGTCAGGCCGGCGGCCTCCAGCTCGCGGAATTTGTCACCCGTCGCCCAGTGCGGCACGATCATACTGTTTGAGATCAGGACACGCGGTGCCCACTCGTGGGTGCGGAAGATCCCGACCGGCTTGCCGCTCTGCACAAGCAGGGTTTCATCGCCCTGCAGATCCCGCAGGTGGCGCAGGATGTCATCGAAGCACTGCCAGTTGCGGGCCGCGCGACCGGTACCGCCGTAGACGATCAGTTCATCCGGGTTCTCCGCCACGTCGGGGGCCAGGTTGTGCTGGATCATGCGGTAGGCCGCTTCCTGCACCCAGCCCTGGCAGCTGAGTTCCGTACCAGTTGGGGGAGTGACCTTCCGTGCGCCTTTCATCGTGTACACCTTCCTCGGGGGATCAGCATACATTTTACGCGCTGGGAAGAATAGTGTGGAGTTCGGAGTCAGGAGTGAGGAGCAAAGTGGATTGCCGGATTGGGATGAGTAGAGGATGGATCTGGCAATAGAGATCGCTTGCATCCTCCTGCACCTTCAGCGCCACCCGGGTCAGCTTTGCTGGCCCGCAGCGCCCGACCTACGAGCGCTTGCATGAGGAGGAGGAATAATTCAGGCAAAAAAAAAGGGACCAAGGTCCCTTCATTTGGAATGTTCCAGACTCCGGAGGTCGGAACAGTCTTAGTCGAACCGTTTGGCTTAGGTAGTACCGCCGCCGCCCTCGTCATGAACAATCGGTCCAAGCACATCGCCGTCACTGCTGCAGCAGCTGGCAACCGAGAGCACCAGCCCAGCGAATGCCAGGGCCAGAAGGAAGTTCGTGATAAAGCGCATATCGCCCTCCACTAAACATGATAATAGTACTATTATAGGAAAAACCCATGGTTGACTTGCACTTCGCTTGCGCGAAATCCGCATCAAGGCCGAATTATACCACGAAACCAGAAAAATCATAGCCGGTCAAAAAGATGCCCTGCTTCATGCGTGAAACAGCATGAAAAGAACCTCGGCCGCTGTCACTGATAGCGCAATCAACTAAATGGCCAAACCACATTACAATTCCCGCAATCCATTACATCCTAAACAGATTGATTGAAGCTCGGTCGCAAGGGTTGGCAGGATGGCAATCCCGGTGCAAAGCGATCATGCACAGGAGCTGTCCCGTCTCAGTACAATCCCCTGCCGTGGATTCCAGGCCTGGGCAGAGCCCGGCCGGGCATGCGATGAAGTTACTCTCCATGGGAAAACAGACAGGGTGACAGCGCAGCTGTGCGCTGTCTCATTTCAGCCGCTGGAGGACTGTGTGTGCTTCATCTCTCTGCGAAAAAGCCGCAAAAATACGATGAACCGGCTGTACAGATGACTAACACCGTCGGGTTTATGGCCGGTTTTTCAGGATCCATTCAGCGATTTAAACGAGTTGAACTGCATAATTAAATGCGTAATTAGCTGGCGGATAATCGGGGCTTCATGCAGCCCCCGGGAGTAATCGATCCAGACTGCCCGAAGGAGGGACCGGCAACCCCAAATCAGAAGTCTATGGTCTGCTCGAGCTTCTCCACGCGCCTGTCCAGCTTCTGCTGCTTCTCGAAGCTGTCCGTCATGGTCACCTCGACCCAGAAGAAGTTCACGTCGCGGTTGTAGGCCGGGTCATCCACCTGTTCATAACTCACCCGGCAGACCCGCTCACCCATCAGTTCGACCAGGGGGGGCTTCACTGCAGCCTGCACATCCCAGGTACTGGTGTCGGTGAACTCAGGTTTTGTGGGCTGGATGATCATGGCCTGCAGCTTCTGTGTCATGGCACGGTCGTAGATCCCGTCGAGGCCCTTGACCTGCACCATGATCGGCAACAGCTCGCCGGGATGCCGGACCAGACCATGCAGGTCAGTACCGAGGTTCACACTGTCCAGCCACTCCACGCAGCTCTGGCGCAGTGCTTCATGCTCGAAGGATGCCAGGTCCACGGTGTCAATCACCACGCGCATTGGTCGGGGCCAGGCAGCCAGCTCGATCACGCGGTAATCCGCCTTGTCCGCAACCTGCGGCTGGCGGTCAATGAACTCCACGCTGCGGGCGGCATAGCCTTCATGCTGCAGCACGCCGTTGAGCCCTGCGAGAATCAGTTCAGGCCGGCGCAGCAGTTCGCTGGCGGTATGGTTGTCAGGATCAATGTAGTCAATCTGCGAGCTGTCCGCCGCAAACATGGCAGTCACGCGCCTGACAATGCTGTCCCGGGAACTGACCCGGGCTTCATTGACGGTCTTGCCATACAGCGGGCTGCGGTCCCCGCCTGTGCTGTCAACGACCCGCGTCACCATGGACTCCAGCCGCGGTTCGCCGGCCGCCGTGAAAACGAGGGTCAGCCGTCCGGCGGATTCGCTGCCGGCAGCACTGAACTCCCGGCCCATCAGGATGTCAGCCGGCAGGGCATTGCGGATATCGAATTCAAGCTGCTGCGCCTCACTGCGCTGCATGCTGCCCTCGAAATTGACGGACAGCCTGTCGAGGCTGCTGTCATCCGGGAGCATGGGAGTGAACAGCAGGCCGGCAGCCAGTGCGGCCCCGGCAAGCGGCGCGCCCTTCTGCCAGGCGGGCTTGGAGGGCGTACTCGGGATGATGGTCTGGGCCTTGAACAGGATTTCCTTCGAACTCGGAGCGTCAGCCGCCATCCGCGCGAAGTCCATCTGGCTCCTGGCCAGATCAAGCGGATCCTTTGTGAAATTACCATTACCAGACATTTCAGTCGACCTCGAAATCCTCACCGAGGAGTTCCATTAGTTTCTTGCGGGCGCGGTGGATGCGCACTTTCACGGCGCTGACCCCGATGCCCATTACATCGCTGATTTCCTTGATGTCGAGCCCCTCCAGTGCATTGAGCACCAGCGGGGTGCGCAGGCTCTCCGGCAGCATGTCGATAGAGCGGAAAACCTGGCGGGTCTCAGCGCTTCTGTGCGGTCCCTCGAGCTGCGGATAGCGACCCAGCCGCTCCCAGACCATCACGTCGCCGCCGAAGTCAGCCACGTCCATCTGCCGCTTGGAGCGGCGGATGTGGTCGATGTGCAGGTTGCGCATGCTCTTCATGAACCAGCCCTTGAACTTACTGACGTCACGCAGCTTGTCGAAGTTACGGATCGCACCCGCGACAGTCTCAGCCAGCAGATCCTCGGCATCCTCACGGCGGCCGCACAGGTACAGCGCCAGACGCCAGGCCTGGAGGTGAATCTCCTCGTAGTGGACCGTGAACTGTTCGTTGCGGACAGCCACGTTATCCTGGTTGCGCTGTAATACCATCGCTAACACATCATATCCTGACGCCGAAATGCCCTGCCGGTTACATTTAATGAACTACGAATCAGGGTAATCAGGCCGTATGTCTGCTACAACTGGATCCATGGAAGATCAGCAAGCATATCGGCTGCAGGTCAGGCTTAGCGGCCTGCACTGCAATGGCTGCGCCATGCGCGTGAAGAGTACCCTCGAGGAACTCCCGGAAGTCCTGAGCGCAACGGTTTCGGAGGGACGTGACAGCTGCGAGGTTGAACTGCGCGAAAGCCCGGGGGATCCGCAGAGCCTCGTCAGCACCATCGAGGCCCTGGGTTTCAGCGCCAGTCTGGACAGCTGATTCCGCGTCCGGGAGGCCCCCGGCGGTCCTGTGGCTGTTACAATCAGTCCGTGGAGCAGCGAGTCCTCATTTTGCATCCCTCCCGGGTTTACAACCCCCTGATCCGGCGCGGCTGGCAGCATGACGGACGCAATCCGCACAATCCACACAAACCCCCGCAGAAACCGCAGAAGGTTCCGGAAGCCTCCCACTGAGCACTGGCTCAGGCCAGATTCTGATAATTGACCGAAACGCTGCATATGACAGCACAGGTGGGCCAGGAGCCCAGGGAGAATCAATGTTCGACTACCTTTTCAACACCCAGCCAAATGATGCGGATAAGGAACGCATCATTGACGAAACATTCAAGTATTACCGGGAGAACATGAACCCGGGATTCATCGAGTTCAAGCGCAGCGCGAAGAACCGCTCCACCAGCGTGGAATGGCATGGCGAGGGCGTACGGATGTACGACATGAGCGGTCACAGCTTCATCGACTGCCTCGGCGGCTACGGTGTGTTCATGCTGGGGCACCGCCATCCGCATGTGGTGAAGCGCGTGCAGCAGACCATGGAACGCATCGGGCTGTACAGCCAGGAGCTGCTCAATCCGCTGGCCGCCGTGCTCAGCCATGAGATCGCCGAGCGGGCACCGGGCGACCTGCAGTATGTCTACTACCACTGCGGCGGGGCCGAGAGCAATGAAGCGGCCATCAAGATGGCGCGCCTGGCAACGGGTCGCGTGCGCCATGTGAGTTTCTCCAAGAGCTTCCACGGCAAGACCACCGGGGCCCTGGCCGCCACCAACCGGGCCGTGCTGCGGCAGCCTTTCGGCAGCCTGCTGCCCGGCTTCCAGGTGCACCCCTATGACGAAATTGACAACCTTGAGTACAGCATCACGGCGGAAACCGCCAGCGTGATCATCGAGCCGGTGCAGGGTGAGGGTGGCATCAACGTGCCCTCGAAGGCCTTCCTGCAGGCCGTGCGCGAACGCTGCAATGAGGTCGGGGCGATGCTGCATGTGGACGAGGTGCAGAGCGGCTGGGGCCGCAGCGGCCGCTACTTCTGCAGTGAGCACTTCGACCTCGAGCCGGACATCATCACCCTGGGCAAGGCGCTGGGAGGTGGCATGGCCACACAGAGCGCCCTGATTGCCAACAGCCGGGCCTTCCACGGTCACCGTGACACCGAGCCAGGCTTCAAGGGCATGGAGAAGAATCCCTGGTGGCTGACGAACACCTTCGCCGGCAGCCAGCTGTCCTGCGCGGCATCGCTGGCAACCATTGAGGTTTACGAGCAGGAGAACCTGCTGGCGCAGGTCGAGGAAAAGGGTGCATGGCTCAAGTCCGAGCTGACAATGCTGCAGCAGCGCTTCCCGGACCTGGTGTTCGAGGTGCGCGGCCTGGGCCTGTGGATTGGTTTCGAATGCACAAGCCCCGAGACGGGCACACAGCTCGCTGATGAACTGTTCCACAGGGACGTGCTGGTGGCGCAGACCATCAACAATCCTGCCACCATCCGTATCCAGCCGCCGGGAATCATCACACGCGAGGACCTGGCAACTGTGCTGACGGCCTTCGAGGACAGTCTGAAGGCGGTCGGCAAGAGTCAGGAAACGGTGGTTGTCGGTCAGTTGCCGGACGCAGGATAGGAAGAAGAAGTGGCGACTTGAAAGTCGCCATGAATCAGTGGGCAGAAGTCAGCAGAGGCGGCTTCCAGCCTCCGGGGTCAGGGACCAGGGATCAGTGGAAGAAGTAAAGGAAGTGAGAGAAGCAATGAGTAAAAAGAAATGACAAAGGAGTGAGGAGCCCATTAATACGGAATTTTGGCTTCTTACTCCTTTCTCATTACTCCTTACTCAGAAGACTATCCGCCGCCTGCCGGGGAAGCAGGTATTACCGGGGCGGGCAGGGATGCCCGTCCCGCTCATTACTCCATCCAGCGCAGCAGCTTGTCAATGAAAGCGGCGAAGAATTCACTGGAGAAGCTGATGCCGTTGATCAGGCGCACGGCGCGGATGTCCTCCGGCAGCTCATCCTCGGCGGGCCAGTGGAATCCGTCCATCAGGACAGGGATGATCCGGCAGCCGCACTGCAGGGCCGTGCGCAGTTCCCGGCGCACCTCATCCTGCACATTGACACAGCGTGTGAAGAAGTCCGGAGTGAGCAGCAGGACCAGGTAGCGGGACTGCTGCACAGCACGTTCCAGGTTATCCCGGTACTGGCCCTGCGGCAGGTTGTCAAGGTCGCGGAACACCGAACGTCCGTTGAGGCCCAGATGCGTCTGGATCAGCATCGCATGCCCCTGGGCCACGGCCCGGCGGTAGCAGATGAAGGCGTCGTACTGCTTGTCCGGTCCGGATTCCTCTCCTCTGGATGTGGAAGCAGAAGCGTTCTCAACCGCAAGCAGCTCCTTTTCCGCCGGCTCAAGCCACTCCTGCAAGGTCTCCGCGACGAAACGGTTCATCGTCATTCCCTGGCGGCTGCAGATCTCGATTGACTTGTAGGCATCCCTGATTGCCAGTTTTCGCTTTCCAGCCTTGAAGTTGGCAATCGCTCGATGGAAAACGAGGACATACGAGTCCTTCATCCCGCGTTCCCGGCGCAGCCGCTCAGAGCGTGTGAAGTGCAGCAGTGCCTCGTCAGTCCTGCCGAGCTGGTAGAGGGCAATGCCGCGGTTCATCAACAGTGTCACATCCTCAGGCCGACCGGCCTCGATGAACAGTTCCTCGGCCCTGTCATAGGCAGCGAGAGCCTCGTCAAACCGGTGCATCTTGCCCAGCAGTACTCCCCTGTTCATCTCCAGGTCGCAGTCCGGAGGCAGTCCCTGGGCTTGCAGCAGCTCATCAGTTTCAGCGAATGCCAGCAAGGCATCCTCGATCTGCCCAAGTGCAATGTAGACGGCACCACGGTTCATCGGCAGGAATGGGAATACGGGCATTCCCTGGGACACCTGGATCCGTTCTGCCCGTCTGTAGGCTTCCAGGGCTTCGTCATAGCGCCCGATCCTACTGAAGCAGTTGCCCCTCAGCTTGGACAGTTCCCAGTCCTCCGGCAGACCCTGCCGATCGCGGACCCTGGCGTAATCTGTAATGGAGGAAAGAGAATCCTGGTAGTTTCCCATCTTGAAATGCAGGCTGGCCAGGTTCTTGAACATTCCTGGATCCTCAGCCAGCGACAATGCCTGCCTGATCTGGATTGCCTCATTGTAGGCCTCAAGTGCCTGCTGAAAATCCTGCAGGCCCTCCAGGGCTGCCGCGCGCTGAGCTGTCAGATCCGGATCGGGATCGCGCCCGGCAGCGCGCAGGGCTTCCTCCGCAGCAAGGATGCGGTCCAGATCCACCTGAAGGTCAGCATTCGGATCCACGGACTCAATTGTGCCCCCTGACAGGAGCGAAATGCAAACTGTTACAAGGAACGGCC
>JAHEFU010000296.1 GCA_024645305.1 Planctomycetales bacterium | reverse complement strand
TGCTTCTTGCACAGCCGCTCAGAATTTGTAAAAGCTGCCAAGGCATCTTCGTGGCGGCCAAGCGCTATGAAAACCTGGCTGCGGTTGGATTCAATGCTCGGGGACATGGGCATCCCCTGCTCCTTATGCAGGCGCTCAGATTCAGAAAGCGCTTCCAGAGCCTCTTCATAACGACCAAGCGCTATGAAAATCCTGCCGCGCTCCAGGGCAATCCGCGGGTGCATGGGCAGATTCTGCTTCATGCAGAGCTGCGCAGCCCGGTCACAGGCTGCCAGTGATTCATCCCTGCGTCCCAGTTGAGTGAAATTTCCTGCCAGCAGCATCGGCAATAGTACATTTTCAACCCTGCCACTCTCGGCATAAATGGCCTGGGCCTCTTCACAAGCGGTCAGGGATTCGCTGAAGTTCCGCATTTCATTTAAATGCTTCGCGCGTCGCAGGAGCAGCTCAGGATCAGCAGGTTGCCCGGCTTCACGCAGCTGCTGCTCGCTGGCGAGCACTTCTTCCAGTTCCTGCTGTTGATTGAGTGGCTGGTCCACGGGACTAGTATTGCATGCAACCTGAGTGCTCAGTAGCGGTGGCGACCCGCCGCCGGGGAAGTGGAAGAAGAAGTCAGTGGTCAGTCCCGCAAGCGGCTGGATCAGTATGCAGTAATCAGTGAGCAGTTGGCAGCAACAAAGATCCGTTGTGCGGCATGCGCCGCAGCTCCATCAGTCACCCATCCACTTCAGCAGCTTGTCAATGAAGGCCGTTAGGAATTCGGTGGAAAATGACATCGCATTGAGGCTGGCAATTTCGCGGATCTGCCCAGGGAGCTCTGCGGGTTTCGGCCAGACGAAGCCCTCCAGCATCACGGGGATGATGTGTGTCCCGCAGTCCAGCGCCGTGGCAATCTCCCTGCTGACAACGTCGTCAGGATCCGCACTGCAGCGCTCGAAGAAACCCGGCGTCATCAGCACCACCATGTGCCGGCTGTAGCGGATCGCCTCCACCAGCGCATCCTCGAAGCGGCCCGCGGGCAGGTCATCCTGGTCACGGAACACCTCCTTTCCCTGCATTTCGAGATGCAGCTTGACAAGCATCGAATATGGATGCCCGGGGTCACGCCGGTAGCTGAGGAAGACATCATGGCGCTTCTCGCTGTCCGGGATGGGCTCGGATTTAGCCCCGCGTGTGTTGCCAACCGGTGTGCTGCCCGGTGTGGTGGGTGTCAGCCAGTCCCGCAGTGTCTCTACGTAGAAGGGCTTGACTGCCACGTTCTGGCGGCTTACCGCCTCGATGGTCCGCAGCGCTTCCGCGATGGCCCTGTCCTGCTGGCCGGCCCGGTGATGATTCATTGCCTGGTTGAAGATCAGTACGTCCGAGGGCTGTATCCCGCGTTCCCTGCAGAGCTCTTCGGCCCGTTCAAAGCGCTGCGCGGCCTCCTGTGTCCTGCCGATTTCGGAATACAGTTCGCCGAGGTTCATGTTCAGGTTGACATCCTCGGGCAGTCCGGCCCGCTGCAGCAGCTCTTCGGCAAGCCTGTAGGCTGCCAGGGATTCATCATGGCGGCGCAGTACCTTCAGCACCACACCACGGTTCATCGTCAGGTCGTGGTCCGGCGGCTGGCCCTGCTCCTCAAGCAGCCGTTCCGTCTTGTCAAACTCAGCCAGGGCTTCCTCGAGGCGCCCGAGTTCCTGGAAGACGGCTCCCCTGTTCATTGACAGGAATGGATAGACTTCCTGTCCCTGCTCCAGCTGGATCTGCTCCGCGCGGGCGTAGGAAGTCAGCGCCTCCTCGTACTGCCCCATGCGTAGCAGGCAGTTCCCCCGCGTCTTTGACAGCTCCCAGTCCTCCGGCAGCCCCTGTGCATTGCGCAGCCTGGCGGAATTGACAATTTCCGCGAGTGATTCGGAATAGCGGTTCATGCGGAACAGGACCGACGCCCGGGTCTTGTTGATGGCCGGATCCACGTCGAGACTGCGGGCCTGCCGGATCGCTGTTGCTTCTTCAAGTGCTGTCAGCGCTTCCTGGTAACGGGTCAGCGCCAGGAGCAGCCTGCCGCGTCGCAGGGCCAGAGCGGGATCCGGCGGATTGCCGGTGGAAAGCAGCTGCGCTTCCTCCAGCAGGATCTGTTCAAGTTCCTCAGCAGGGTTCTGATGGGTTGCCATGCAAACTAGTCTCACCTAAGGCCCAGTGTTGCCAGGTAGTTTTCAGGCTCCGGGCCGGGACTGCATCACTGGATATCAGCTGTCCTTTGTGAAAGTCGGACCAGTGACTGTTGTGTCTCTATCCGCACTCACAATGGTCACCGTACCGGTAGCTGGGGAATAATTATCATTCGGAGGAGTCAAGGTACAGACATTCTGGCCATTGGCGCTTGCAGGACAATCCACTCCGTAGAGCGTATAACTTCCCGCTCCATCCGTGATCGCACTCATAGTCTGTCCCAGCTGATCAGTCAATGAGACCTCTTTGTTGGAAAGTCCATTTCCACGCGAATCCACAACGGCTCCCTTCACATTGCATTGCGGGATGTCGCTAGGGTTCCCATCACGTTTGGCTTGTTCTTCACTCATTGCGGCCTCGCAGAATTGATATTCAGGAATAGACCTTAGCTCAGTTTTTTAGATATTTGTACTAGTCCAATTGGAGGATAGGCGGGCGAGGTCAATGAAAGTGCTGTTGAATCGAGGCAAGCCTGACTCAGTCCCCCATCCACTTCAAAAGCTTGTCAATGAAGGCCGTGAAGAACTCGTCCGACCAGGACATCCCATTGATATTGCAGAGGCCGCGGATCTCCTCCGGCAGTTCCTCCGGCTTCGGCCAGCTGAAGCCCTCCATCATC
>JAHEFU010000295.1 GCA_024645305.1 Planctomycetales bacterium | reverse complement strand
CGCTGTTATATCTGTGACGCATGGAATCCCTCCACTTCTGTCAGGCGGTAAATATATTATACAGACATCGCGGGGCACATTTATCGTATATCCCGAGGAACCCTGTATGCAGCTGACCCATAAAAAAGCCCGGGCCAGTTGACCCGGGCGCTGCAGTTTCAGTTACTGGAATTTCGAAACTAGTTCAGGTCGAAGCGGTCAAGGTTCATAACCTTGTCCCAGGCAGCGACGAAGTCCTTCACGAATTTGCCCTCGTTGCCATTCTGAGCATAGACCTCTGCCAGGGCACGCAGCTGCGAGTTGGAACCGAAGACCAGGTCCACACGGGAACCCGTCCACTTCTTGGCACCACTACTGCGGTCCAGGCCATCGAACACGTTCTTGTCAGTGGTGGGTTTCCACTCCGTGGACATGTCCAGCAGGTTGACGAAGAAGTCCGTGCTCAGACTGCCAGGCTTGTCGGTGAACACACCGTGACTGCTGCCACCGTGGTTGGCACCCAGCATGCGCATACCGCCCACGAGCACCGTCATCTCCGGCGCGGTCAGGGTCAGCAGCTGGGCCCTGTCCAGCAAAAGCTCCTCAGCCGTTACCGAGAACTCGGCATGCAGGTAATTGCGGAATCCGTCCGCGACAGGCTGCAGCGGGGCGAAACCCTCGACTTCAGTCTGTTCCTGGCTAGCGTCAACACGGCCGGGGGTGAAGGGAACCTCCACGCTGTGCCCGGCATTCTTCGCGGCCTGCTCAATGGCAGCACAGCCGCCCAGCACGATCAGGTCCGCCATGGATACTCGTTTGTTGCCGGACTGCGCATCATTGAAGGTGTTCTGGATACCCTCCAGGGTCACAATCACCTTGGCCAGCTGCTTGGGCTCAAAAGCGTCCCAGCCGTTCTGCGGAGTCAGGCGGATGCGGGCCCCGTTGGCACCACCACGCTTGTCACCACCCCTGAAGGTGGAGGCGGAGCACCAGGCGGTGGCTACGAGCTCTGAGACAGTCAGGCCGGAAGCGAGGATCTGGCCCTTCAGGCCGGCGATGTCAGCCGCGTTGATCACATCGTGATCCAGCTGAGGCAGCGGGTCCTGCCAGATCAGTTCCTCTTTCGGGACCTCCGGACCGAGGTAACGGACCTTCGGTCCCATGTCACGGTGCGTCAGCTTGAACCAGGCGCGGGCGAATGCATCGGCGAACTGGTCCGGGTTCTCCATGAAGCGTCGCGAGATCTTCTCATAGGCGGGATCGAAGCGCAGGGAGAGATCCGTTGTCAGCATCATCGGGGCGATTTTGCTGGAGGAATCAAAGGCGTGGGGCACAGTGCCGGCACCGGCACCATTCTTCGGCTGCCACTGCTGTGCACCGGCGGGGCTCTTTGTCAGCTCCCACTCGTAGTTGAACAGGTGCTTGAAGAAGTCATTGCTCCACTGCGTGGGCGTGGTTGTCCATGTCACTTCCGGCCCACCCGAAATAGTGTCAGCGCCGACACCACTGCCATGGCTGCTCTTCCAGCCGAAGCCCTGCTGCTCCAGCGGGGCGGCTTCCGGGTCAGGACCGACGAGAGCGGCATCACCCGCGCCATGGGCCTTGCCGAATGTATGGCCCCCGGCAATCAGCGCCACTGTCTCCTCGTCGTTCATTGCCATGCGGGCAAAGGTCTCGCGAATGTCCCTGGCGGCAGCGATAGGATCGGGGTTGCCATTCGGGCCCTCCGGGTTGACGTAAATCAGTCCCATCTGCACTGCGGCCAGCGGATTCTCCAGGGCGCGGTCCCCGGTGTAGCGCTTGTCGCCGAACCATTCATTCTCCTTGCCCCAGTAGACATCGTTGTCCGGCTCCCAGACATCCTCGCGTCCGCCGGCGAAGCCGAAGGTCTTGAAGCCCATGGACTCCAGTGCCACGTTGCCAACGAGAATGAACAGGTCGGCCCAGGAGATGCTGTCACCGTACTTCTGCTTGATCGGCCAGAGCAGGCGTCGTCCCTTGTCGAGGTTGACGTTGTCAGGCCATGAACCGAGCGGCACGAAACGCTGCTGGCCCCGCCCGCCTCCGCCCCGGCCGTCGCCGACACGGTAGGTGCCGGCGCTGTGCCAGGCCAGACGGACGAAGAACGGACCATAATGCCCGAAATCCGCCGGCCACCAGTCCTGCGAGTCAGTCATCAGGGCCTGCAGGTCCTTCTTCAGTGCCACATAGTCCAGCTTCCCAAACTCTTTGGCATAGTCGAAGTCCCCGCCCATCGGGTTGGACTTGGCGGAATGCTGGTGCAGGATGTCCAGCCGCAACTGTTGGGGCCACCAGTCCCGGTTAGTGGTACCGCCGCCGGCGGCATGTTCGAAAGTCCCATCGAATGGGCACTTGGATTGGTCACTCATAGCGAAACTCCTTTCTCTTCGTCTCGGTTTTCAGGTCTTTGTATTCTTCTTTTCATTGCCTTCCCGGCTCAGGCAATCACGGCAGACACCGTGCACCTCCACCTGTGTGGCATCGATCCTGCCGAACTCCGCCACCGACTCTGGGATATGCAGGCTGTTCAGCGTTTTGCTCTCAAAATCACGGGCCAGGCCGCAGCGCACGCAGATGTAGTGGTGGTGCGGTTTCGGATTGGCATCGAAGCGCACACTCTCCCGCCGTGGACCGAGGGTGGAAACCAGTCCCAGATCGTTCAGGAGCCACAGGGTGCGATACACAGTGTCGTGCGATAGCGTTGGCATCCGCGGACTGAGCGCCTTTAGCACGGCTTCCGCGCTCGGGTGATCCACACTGCCCGCAATCTCACGGAAGATTTCCAGCCTTTGGTGCGTCAGCTTGACGCCGGCTTGCCTGGCGGCTTCCTTGAAGTGCTCGAC
>JAHEFU010000100.1 GCA_024645305.1 Planctomycetales bacterium | reverse complement strand
AAGCCCTTTGCGGCGACGATCGCCGGAGCGGCCGGCCAGCTGTTGCGCGAAACCAGTGCACGGGCCAGCCGCGGTGAGCCGATCGAAATCGCGGTGCTCAACCCCCATTTCATGCCGAAGGATGCCCAGCCGCCGGCAGCGCCGAAACTGCGGCCGGCCAGTCCCTTCGAGGTCAGCCGGGGCGAGCATAAGAAGATGTCCTGGCGCATGAAGATGCGAGCCCTGCGCGAGGAGCGGCTCGGAGCGGCACGCCGGGCATGATCGCCGCCATGCAGCACGCATAGGCTATGCTGGCACTGTATAACAGCATGGAGGATAGCAGCGTGAGGAAGGCAGCATTCATCGCAGTGGCCGCCCTGTCGGGTGTCCTGATATTCCGGGCGGGTTTTGCCCAGTCCCAGACAACAAACACCACCGAGGATCCGCAGGCCAACCTGCTGGAGGCCAGCTACATCACCGTGCACGAGGTTTCGGCCGAGCTGCCGCATGGCGAACTCTACATTGCCGAGGGCATAGTGGCCATCTTCCCGCAGCTGCACCGGCGGATGGGCGGCCTGTTCATCGGCGATGCCGAGGTGGAGCTGGACGGCCTGGACAGCGGTCCAGCCAGCCTCAACCTGTTCGACGAAATTACGCCGGACCGCCGCGTGCGGCATATCAACGTGGAGCGGGCCTACCTTTCCAGCTCCCTGACATCGGATGCCAGGATCATCCCCTCGGGCTACACGACCCTGATCCGCAACTGGGATGAACTGGAGGCCTCCGAGCAGGAGGACTTCCGCGAGATCTACCTGCAGAGCATGAGTGACGCCTGGGCTGACAACGCCGGGCATGGCGGCGGGATGGGGCACTTCGCCGGCGGCGGCGGGGGCAGCGGCCTGACGATGCGCTTCCCGAAGCAGAAGGAATTCTACGTCGCCATCTGGGATGACAATGACACGCGCTGGGACTACCGCGTCAATGCGACCGGTACAGAGAGCACGATCCGTGACTACGGCCGCGGGATTGACTTCTACCGCACCCCCTGGGCGCCGGAGGAGGCTGACCTGGACGAGGATGTGTCCTTCAGCAGCATCGGCTACACCTACTTCTTCAGCGAGGCCGCGGGTGAGAGCCCCGGCCGGCTGCAGGCGGCGATTGATGCCCGGCTGAGTGTGGCAACGGACAAGCCGGTGCTGGAGCTCGTGAGCTACCCCTGGCTGGAGATCAGCAGCGTGAAGGATGGCAGTGGCAACGATTACGCCTTCCGCCGCGGCGGTGTCGGCCTGGCCGACTGGCAGCTGCGCGTGGAGGGCGAGTTCCGTGCCGGTGAGGAGTACCAGCTGCTGCTGTATGCCGACTGTGACGTACCCGAGAGCTTCAGCGGGGTGGGTTACGGCGGAGCCTACCGCTTCGATACCGCGGCGCTGTGGCCCGGAGAGGACCGGGCGACGGACATCACCATCAGTGTGCAGACCGCCGATCCGGCGATCCGTGTGGTGGCGGCCAGCGACGGCTATACCGAACTGCCCGCCGCGGACAGCACGGTCTATTCCTGGAGCGACAGCACCCGCAGCCAGATGATTGTGGCAACGGCCTTCCCGATGCGCGAGCTGGCGGCCGACTGGGGCGTGATCGAGGTCTATGCCCCCGAGGCCCTGATCGGCGGGGTGGAGGAACTGGGCTACATTGCCAGCCTCAATGACATGATCGGCTACTTCAACGGCATCTGGGGCGAGTTTGGTCCGCGCGATGCCGGTGGTCAGCACCGCCTGCGGGTGTTCCTGCTGCCCGATGAGGAGGGTGTGCAGGCCTTCGAGGATGCCGGGATGGTATTCATCCTCGGCAGCCGCAGCGGGATCCCGCTCGTGACACATGAGGTGGCGCATATATGGTGGGGCCAGGGCTTCAGTGGCCCGCGCTGGTTCCAGGAGGGAATGGCCAACTATGCGGCCGCGAAGTTCCTGGAGAATTTCGGAGAGCAGTACGGTGAGGACCCACTGAGCTACCGGCGCTACCTGATCAACTTCGGTCTGGCGCATGAGCTGCCCCTGCCGCTGCCGCGCCGTGATGAGCTGGATGACTCGGCGGCGATCTACCACAACAGCGCCGGCTTCCTGCTGACACTTGACAACCGCCTCAGTGGCGGACTGGATCCCGTGCTCAGGCAGATGTACACTGAGCACGCCTTCGGCCCGGCCGTGACAGACGACGTGGAGCTGGGGCACATGCTCGCGAATGGCGACCCTGCCGCGGACACCCTGTATGACAACTATGTGCTGCGCGGGGTCTATGACTCTGTCGCTGCCGATGACGACACCTACCGCGAAATGGTGCGCACGCCCTCGCGTGACAACTACGCCCGCCTGCTGGACTGGCTCAACCCGACCTACCGCAAGATGGGCCTGGGAGACTACGAGGGTGCACTGTACTGTGCGAAGCGCGCGCTGGAGTACCGCAGCGAACCGAAGGACCACTACATGGTGGCGGACCTGACCCTGCAGAGCGGTGATGTGGTCGGCGCCGAGGAGATGGCCTGGGAACTGCTGGAGAGTGCGGATGAGGCCATCGCCGTTAAGAGCTACTGGCTGCTGGCGAAGATCCACCGCGAGCAGGGCCACGAGCAGGAGGAGCGCAACGCGATCAATGAACTGATCGAGCGCGGACCGGCGCTGGGCCTGATGCGCGAGGTGCAGTCGGCCACGGCACGCCTGGCGGAGCTCGACGGGAGCAGCTGAATCCGCCGGGAGTAAATTATGGCTGAGCAGTCCCCCGGCATGGATGATCCGCGGATTGATCCAGCGCTGGTGATGAGCCTGGTCGCCCACCAGTTCCCGCGCTGGGCGCATCTGCCGGTCAGTGCCGTGGAGCCCGGCGGCTGGGACAACCGCACATTCCGGCTGGGGGAGGACATGCTCGTGCGCCTGCCCAGTGCACAGCGCTACGCGTCCCAGGTTGCCACTGAGCATGCCTGGCTGCCCCGGCTGGCAGCCCAGCTGCCCCTGCCGATCCCACAGCCCCTGGCGTTGGGCGCACCCGCAGCCGGCTATCCCTGGCAATGGTCCGTCTATCGCTGGCTCCCCGGAGAGTGCGCCCGGCTGGACAGGATTGCCAGCCTGGAACAGTTGGCAGGTGATCTGGCGCTCTTCCTCAGGACATTGCAGGCGATTGATCCCGCCGGTGGTCCGACTCCCGGTCAGCGCAATTTCCAGCGCGGCGGTCCCCTGGCAACGTACGATCCGGAAACCCGCAGGGCCACGCAACAGCTGGCGGGGCGGATTGACGGGGATATGGTGCTTGCGATCTGGGACCAGGCCCTGGCTTCCAGCTGGGAGGGGGCCCCGGTCTGGCTGCACGGGGATGTCAGTGCAGGCAACCTGCTTGTCGCGGACGGGAAACTGTCCGCCGTGATTGATTTCGGCAACATGGCGGTGGGGGATCCCGCCTGTGACCTGGCTATTGCCTGGACCATGCTGGATCCGCCGTCCCGCGCAGTGTTCCGCCGTGACCTGGCGGTGGATCAGGCAACCTGGGACAGGGGCCGCGGCTGGGCCCTGTGGAAGGTGCTGATCCAGCTGGCAGGGGACAATGGGCATGCCCCGGAGCAGCGCAGGGAGCAGCAAAGGGTGCTGGCTGAAGTCCTCTCAGAATAGGCCTCAGGCCTCATTCAGACAGGCCTCACGCTGTCCTGCGCTTGCTGTCCCTTTGGGGACATTTGGGGGACATGTGGGGACAGAACAGCCGATTTGGCCTTTACTGATCAGAAATGCCGGGTATTCTATCCGCGTCGACAAGGCGGGGTGACTCCCGCAAAAGCTGAATCGATTCGGCAGCACTAACAAGTTCTACGGGTGAATTGTCATGAAGAAGTGTTGCCTCATGCTGCTGGTTCTACTGGCAGTATTAGCCACAGCCTCCTGCGGAGGCAGTAATGCAGGGCTTGCCCTGCCCCCGGCTGGCGATGGCCAGCCTGGCACCGAAGTTCCGGCGGACGCCATGGATGGCCTGCCGGGAATATCTGAACTATATGAAGCAGGCCGCAGTGTCAGCGCGACTGACAGTGGCTGGTTTGACCTCAATCTGGCCCAGACAGCCCTGGTAGACCGTTCCAGCGGAGTGAGCCTGGAACAGGCCGGCCTGCGCTTCGAAGCGGGGGACACGGCAGCCTGGCAGCTGTGGGGCATCCACGGTTTCCGTGGTCTGATGCAGCCGACTGCCTGCAGTGTGGATGTTTCTGCAGTCAATGGGGAATTCTACATAGGTTTAGCGGACTTCGCCGGCGGGCGCTGGCGCTTTGCCGGCCCGTACTCGGAATCCACCGTGCTGGACTATGAAGCTGAGCTGGGCAAGCTTGTCAATGATGATGAAAACCATTACCTGGCTCTGCTGGTACCTGCGGGATCCAGCCTGCTGCTGGAAAGTGCCGCGATCGGACTGAGTGGACATAATCTTGCCCCACAGCCGGCGGAGATGTTTCTGACACCAGGTGATGGTCTTGTGCAGGTCAACTGGACACTCAGTCCTGACCATCACAAAATCGGATTTGCCGGTTACTCAGTGGAGCGGGCGCCCTCGCTGGATGGGGAGTTCACAGCGCTGCATGCGGAACTGCTGCAGGGTACGTCGTATATTGACAACGATGTACAGAACGGCGAATTCTACCGCTACCGCGTCCGCTTTCATGGCAGCGACGGACTATCCTCGTTGAGTGCCGTGCATACAGGCGGTCCGGATCCCAACGGCAATGCCCGCCCGGTCTGCCTGCTGGAAATGACGCAGGGTCCTCTGCTTGGTCCGGCTGAAGTCACACTTGACCTGTCAGCCAGCTTCGATCCCGAGGGCGAGGAGCTGACGGAGTACTCCTTTTACTTCGGCAGCTTTGTGGAGCCGGTTGTGCAGTCCAGCCCCGTGCTGACAACTATGCTGCAGCCCGGCTGCTACAGCATTTTCTGCACGGTCAGCGATGGCAGCCTGACGGGTTTTGCCAATGCCCTGCTCAAGGTCCATCCGGACTGGCAGAGTGAATCCACGGAACTGATCGGCGCGAAGCGCAGTACGTCGCGCTTCAGGGCGGTATCCGCGGAAATTTTCGAACCGGACAATACACTTTGCACACTCTACTACGACCTGTCGAGCAATGACTTGGAGCTGCGCGTAGAGGATGCGGATGGCAATGCAGGCACGCATGTGCTGCGTGCTGACACCGAGCGGATCCTGCGCATCGGCCAGGCATGCATGTTCCAGGACAAGCTGTGCTTCCCGGTGTATTCCCAGTCTGGCCATGTCCGTTTCGTCAGCTGGTCTGGCAGCGAACTTTCCTATCTGGCTGCACAACAAATTGAAAATGTGGGCTATCTCAGCAAGTCCTACCTGATCCCCGTTGGCAACAGGTTGCTGTTCCTGCATGCGGTCAACCTGCCCGGCCATATTGATGTTGTGGCCAATGATCTCAGCAACGGAAATGAATACACACTTGCCACTGGTATCGATGGCGAACTCGTGGCTGGTGCCAATCCGAAGCTGCAGTGCTTCGATATTGCCTATGTCGAGAATCAGAACGGCCACTGGATCAGGTTCGATCAACAGCTCGAGCAGCTGGATACGGAAGTATTTGCTTTTTCAGGATTAGCCAATGCAGCGCTGCAGGCTGATCCTCTGACGGGTGATATGTACTTCTTTGCCCCCTTCGTCAATTACATGGAGCTGAGGATCCTGGACAATGAGAGCGAAACCTGGAGCATGCCGTTTGATCCGCCGTGTTATCCGGCGTATGACTTTGTCCCTCGCATCTATTTTGGTGCAGCCAAGAAGTTGCTGCCCATTATGGAAAACTCCACGACACTGCGCTTCTATGAGCTGGACGCCGGCACTTACGCTGAGCTGCCTCCGCTTTCGGAAAACAGCCTGATCGACGTCTTCAGGCTCAGTCCGAGCCTCCAGGATGACAGTGTGCGTATGCTGGACTTCCTGAGCACCCAGGACAGGATTGTGGTGGCGGACATTGCCAGCGATGGCAGCGTTGCGCCTGCTTACACAGTCAGCAACACGGGCGCTTTTGGCTTTCAGCTGCAGGCCGCCTGCGATGATGAGCGTCTGTATGTTGTCTACAATGGCGCTTACGGAAACAAGCTCGTTTCCAGCTCCGATGCCCTGGTCTGGACGGACCCGCTCGATCTGGGCAGTGCGAGTGACATGTCGCTTGCCTCAGATGGTCAGAGTGTTTTCCTGTCCCTGGCCGGCCAGAGTCATGCTGATTTCAAACATGTCAGCCTGGGGGGAATTGCACCTGTCAGCAGCGATGTGACATTCAACAGTTTCGCCTTCCCGATTCTGGCAAGCGGCAGCAGGGCCTTGTGGCTCTGTGACCGCTCCAAGCTCGATGACAGTCTGACCGGTGCGGATTCATTTGCCACTCCCTACCAGACCACAACAGATGCAGCAAATATCTGGCGCGGAGCGCTGGCAGCGGATGCTGACTGGTCCGGGATTGTGATGCATGGTGGGGATGGCATCTCTGACATCCACCAGATTTCGCATCTGATTGGCCAGGACGGAAGCAGCAGCGCCCTCTTTCAGGCCCCGGAGATGCTGTCGCGTAACGACCAGCTGGACGGCCGGCGCTTTGCCGCTGCCTGGTTCAGGGATTCAACAACGCAATTCGGGGCCAGTTATTACGTGGCGGATGGTGTAAATGGCAATGCGCTTCGCATTGTCTTCAGGGATGGTGTGCTGGAAACAACGGAGCTGCCGCTGCAGGCCGGCGACCAACGGCGCAGCGTCAGTGCAGCCCTGGTCAGCGGCGATACCAGTCTCGGGCTGGTAGCTGACAATAACGGTGACGATGTGCTGCTGGAGTGGGATGACTATGGCGACTTTGAGAAGCTGAGCCTGCCGGACACCGGCTGGTCAAACTTGCATGTAATTGCCATCGGGCCTGATGGCCGCTGGCACCTGGTCTATCACGATATTGCTTCTGATACCCTGAGGATCTGGAGCACCAATTAGCTGATTCTATATTGGAAAGTGTTCGAAGGGCAGGTGGCAACGCCTGCCCTTTGGCGCGTTGCATGCAGGAAATCCGGCCGTGTGGCCTGGGGGACATTCAGGGGACATGTGGGGACAGAACGGCCGTTTTGGCCTTTACTGATCTGGAATAGCGGGTATTCTATGCGCGTCGGCAGCGGAAGTCCCGTTGCCAATGACGAACTCTACAACTCTACGGGTGATTAATATGCAGAGGAATTACTGCAACATGCTGGCAGTTTTGCTGCTGGCAACACTGATTGCATCGTGCGGCGGAAGCGGAAGTGGCATCATGGATGTCCCGGCCGCTTCCACCCCGGTGATCGGCGAGGCAGTCGCCGAGCGAACCTCACTGCCTGCCTTTGCAGATCTGGCAGGCATCGAGCGCGGCATCTCCCGCGCCGGGGGCGGCTGGCACGAGCTGCCGGTGTCCGGCCCCGGGGTGGTTGACATGTCCGCCTCCGCCACACCGGGACTCGACGGCCTGCTGCTTGAAGCTGCCGACGATGCTGCCTGGTTCGCCTGGGGCGTGGGCGGTGTCGAGGATGGCCTGTTCATTGATGCGGTCCATCTCGACCTGCAGGACCAGTCGGCCGAGTACTACATCGCCGTCAGTGACTTTGGCAATGGACGATGGAAAACCCTCGGACCCTTCAGCGGTTCGCAGGAAGTCGGCCTGCCTGATCCGCTGGACTACATTTCTGCGGAACGCAATCTCTATTTCTCCGTGATCGTACCTGCCGGCCAGCAGACCGTTGAGGCCTGCTCCTTCAGGGTCGCCGGTGACGATGGGTCCGGCCCGCTGCCGGTCACAATCATGCCGGACTACAGTGGCCAGGCCGTGTTCCTCGCCTGGTGGCAGAGCCCCAGCTATGCGGACCTTGACTTTGCCGGTTACAGAGTGGCCCGCGCTGACTTTGCATCCGATGACTTCCAGTTACTGACAGCTGAACCATTCCTGGAAACTCAGTACGTGGATGAGACCGCGGAGGAGGAAGTCATCTACCGCTACATTGTCTACGCCTGTGACACAGCGGGCAGACAGACTCCCAGTGCAGTCATGACGGACTACATTAATCCCGCCGGTGACAATCCGCCTGTGGTCGTGGTTGACCATACACCGAGTCCGCTGGTGTTTCCCTCCCGGGTGCGCATCGACCTGTCCGGTTCCTACGATCCGGACGGTGACCCGATCGATGAGTACAAGGTCAGCATTGCCAGCACTTACATAAGTGTCACGCAGGCGGACCCTGTGTTCGAACTCGAGCTGCCGACCGGTGGGTACCGTGTTGACGTGCAGGTACGCAATTCGAAGTACTCTTACAGCTGGTTCCCGATGACGATCCTGCCACGCTGGGAGGATGAATCACAGGTAATCGCGGCGAGCAGCCACCAGTACCGCCACGCCTACACACCACGCCTGGCGACTGACCCGCTCAGCGGTGACTACATCGCGTTCTACATTGATACGATGCGCAGCGCAGTGATCGCCAGCCGGATCACGGACCAGGGCCTTGAGGAGTTGAGCAGCTGGCCGATCTACAGCCAGCCGGAGCTTAACGACACCGGCCTGTACCGCTTCATCTCCGAACCGGTGGCATTCAATGGCAAGCTGCTTGTTCAGGTCCGTTCCGGCGACTACCGCGTTCCCCTGGAACTGGGCTCTGATGGCTTCCGCATGGCCAGTTACTTCTCCAGCGGAAGCAATGAGCAAGTGCAGTCTGACCTCGTTACCGATGGAAATGGCAATCTCTGGACCTTCCAGCAGGTGGGATTCGGCAATGACATCGTGGCCTACCAGGTCGGAGGCTTCAGCTCCTCGACGATCCATGAGGGTGCCATCAACCCCGGACTGCTGGACGCCGAGTACAACCCTGTGAGCGGCATGTATGAAGTTGTCTACACACAGGACGGCCAGCTGATGTGGGCGGTCGTGGATCCTGAAGATGGCAATTCCAGTACTGTGTCGATTGCCACCGCTGACGTCGAGACCCTTGATCTTGAATACAACGAATACACAGAGCGCATGGAGCTTGCCATCGGCTATGTCCTCGGGCTGTTCCACACGACACGTGACGCACTGTCCCCGGCCTGGAATACGTTCAGCCAGATCGGTCCGAACGGCCAGATCACGACGGGCCTTGACCTTGTGTTTGATTTGGAAGGAAGCTACATCTTCGCCGGCACGCCGGGGACCAAATCCAGGATCCACTACGACACCGGCAACGGCTGGACCGCCGGCCAGGAGGTCGGTTGGAGTGGTGGTGGTTCTGAGGTCAGTGCACTGCGTATCCCCGGTGAGGGCCAGACCATCATCATGGACCGCACCGGCTACAACATGCACGTCTCGCGCCTGGGTGACCAGTTCGGCGAGCAGGAACTTGCCCTGATTGAGGGTACGGACTACCTTGGACTCGAACTGACCGTCGAGGACAACGAGGACGGGATCTACGTTGCCACCCGCAGCGGCCTTGGCCTGGCGGTCTATGGCAGCGCGAACGGAAACGCATGGAACGTCTACGAGGAAGGGATCGGCAACGAGCCCACGGGTATCCGTCTCAGCACCGACAGGCAGGGTGGCCCGTATCTGGCATACAGGCACAACGCCGCGTTCCTGCAGAAGCAGTGGATGGGGTCCGCATTCGTAGACCTCAACGCCTGGGTTGCCAACGAGGGCTCCATGCCAATCGTGGGCGGCAGCTACGACAGCCTGTTCATGCTCAACCAGTCAGACCAGCTCGGCAACGGTGGTGTCGCCTACCAGATTGATGGCAACACGTTGAACAAGACATACGTCAACGGCCCGATCCGTGACGGTGTGATCGACAGCTATTCAACCTCCGGCTTTG
>JAHEFU010000294.1 GCA_024645305.1 Planctomycetales bacterium | reverse complement strand
TGATGGCCGGACTCAAGGAACGCGGCATCGGCTGCGAGATCTATTACCCTGTGCCCCTGCACCTGCAGGAATGCTACAGTGAGCTGGGTGGCCGCGAGGGCGACCTGCCGGTAGCCGAGAAGGCGGCACAGGAAATTTTCAGCATCCCGATCTACCCGGAACTGACGGATGCCCTGCGCAAGGAAGTCGCAGACGCTGTGATTGAGTTAGTTGGCAACACTGCTGCAGCTGGATGAGCCTGGCCAAACAGTGACCCTGATGAATCAGGGGAGCCTGCGGGCTCCCCTTTTTCATGCACCGCTGGAATTGCCGCTATACTTCAGTCATGCCCTCCCCTCGAATTGAAAATGACCGCATTGCTGTCTTCATTGACGCTGAAAACCTGATCATCAGCGCCCAGCAGGCCGGATTACCGCTGCGGATGGAGCTGGTGATGGACAGTATTCGTGAGGAAGGTGTGGTCAGCTTCGCCCGGGCCTACGGAGACTGGAGCCAGGCCCATATGAAGCCCTACCAGCAGGATTTCATGTCGAACGTGATCGAGATGAGCATGCTGGCGACGAGTTACGAGAAGAACACAGGAGACATGCAGATCGCCTGCGACGCCCTGGAGATGGCGCTAATCGGTTCCGCGCCGCACTGCTTCGTGATAGTCGGAGGAGACCGGGACTTCGTGCCGCTAGTGCAGAAGCTCAAGCGCTACGGGATGCGCGTGATCGGCATTGGCCTGCGCAAGACCACCAGCCAGTACCTCGACAAGGTCTGTGACCAGTTCATCTTCTATGACGATCTGATCACCGATATTGAAAGCAATGGAACGGTGCAGGCAGTGACGGCCGCAGACAAACCCCTGGAATACATCAGCAGTGAACTGAATGACGACCATTTGCCTGAACAGGAGCGCAGCCTGTACGACCTGATTCTCAGAGCGGTGCATGCACTGGAGCGTAAAGGTGTTGTACCGCTGGGCACCAGCGTGAACAGCATGATGCGCCAGCTTGATCCCAAGTACTCTGGCCCGCCACCCCATTACAGCAAATTCCGCGACCTCGTGGAAGCCGCCGCTGCGGCCGGTTTTGTGAACATGCGCCAGGGGATGGGCCTGGACTTCGGCGTGGAGTCAGCCCGTAAGTACACGCGCACCCTGCCGGAAGCTTCCGTACCAGTGCGGCTGGCAATCTTCGATGAACCGGATGATGTCAACAGCCTGCTGTCCCGCTATCGATCGATCCTGCAGGAGAAGGGCGTGCCGCTGATCCCCTGGGAACAGCGCCGGACTTTGATGGAAAAACTCTGGCAGCACCTGGAGGAGAGCACGGTGCCGTTCAGCATGGATCAAATAAACCGCTATCTGATGGATCTGTCAGCAAGATATGCATACCACCTGCCTGACAGAGCCTGCCAGAAGCTCACACATACGATGAACATCGGGCGCTGTTTCCTGTTCAATGGTGATACTGAGTACCGCAAGATGATCGACTTCCACGAAGCCAACATCCGCCCCGCAGTCAGCGCCGAAGAAGCCATCCTGCGTGTCAACCGCACATACCTGACAGGCATCAGGAAGGATGAACCGAATATCGAGATGCGCCAGCGTGCCGTCAGCTTGCTGCTGTTCAACGACGGCAGCGATGGACACGCTTATGAGGTGGATCAACTGCTGTCCAGCATGCACCAGTACCTGTAACCCGGATCAGGACACCATTATGACAAGCATCCGACGGGCCAGCACCGCCGATCTGGCAACAATCAGCCTGATTCACCTCCGGAACATGCGGCGCATGGTGGAAATGGCGCCGCCGGGCCTGGCTCAGACACTGCGGACACCACCATCGCCTGCACAGGTCGAGGCGTATTTCGCCGACATGACCGGGGATGCTGACAGCCTGCTGCTGGTGGCGGAAACTGAATCAGGTGTCGAGGGATTTCTCAGTGCCTGCGTGGAGCACCATCCGGACGACCTGCTGGACAGCCCCTACCTCACGATCGAGTTCGTCGAGATCATTCCCGGGTCCGAAAGCCGGGGCCTGGCAACAGCACTCCTGCAGGCAGCCGAGCAATTCGCCCGCGAGCAGGACATTGCCAACGTGGACCTATCGGTCTGGCAGGGGAACGGGCGGGCCCGTTCGCTGTACGAGCACCTGGGCTACGCGCCCATCGAGATCCGCATGGTGAAGCTGCTCAGGGACTGAACCGGGGCCGGGTACTCAGAGCTTGGCAACCTTTCCCGTGGTGCGCTCAAGGTGGCCGGTCCTGTTCTTCGCATCGAATACGAGCTTAGAATTGTCAACCACCCACTGGTAGTCGATCCCGTCATGGCCCGTGGCGATGAACACGAGATCCGCACCGGAAACCAGCTCTTCGTTCAGCTCGCTGCTGTGCAGCAGGTGTTCCTCCACTCGGCAGGAGGGCACATGCGGATCGTGGTAGATCACGTCCGCGCCCTTCTCGAACAGCAGCTTGGCAACATCGAGGGCCGGCGATTCTCGCACGTCGTCGATGTTCTCCTTGTAGGCCATCCCGAGAATCAGGATCCGGCTGCCCTTAAGGGCCATGCCGTGGTCGTTGAGCTGTTCCATCACGCGGGTGACTACGTAATACGGCATGCCGCTGTTGATGCTGTCAGCCAGGTCGATGAACTGGGCCTTGAAGTCCAGCGCGGTGAGTTTCCATTTCAGGTACAGCGGGTCGATCGGGATGCAGTGCCCCCCGAGCCCCGGTCCCGGATAGAACGGCATGAAGCCGAAGGGCTTGGTCTTGGAGGCTTCAATCACTTCCCAGACATCCACGTCCAGCTTCTCGCAGATCATGGCCATCTCATTGATGAAGCCGATGTTGATCGCCCTGAAGG
>JAHEFU010000099.1 GCA_024645305.1 Planctomycetales bacterium | reverse complement strand
GGCGTGGTGGACCTCGGCGGTGTGCTGATGCGCATCGGCCAGGTGATCAGCTCAGTGACAGCCTCCACGGGCAGCATCGGCCTGATGTGGCTGACGGCGCTGTTCTCCAGCGTAACTGACAACATCCCGCTGGCGGCGATGCTCGCCAGGGTGCTCGGACCGACACCGGAGGCAGCGATGGAACTGCCCAGGGCGCAATGGTGGGCGGTGGTGTTCGGTGCCAACCTCGGTGGCAATATCACGCCGATCAGCAGCGCCAGCACGGTGGTGGCGGTCACGATCATGAAGCGCAACAAACTGAAAATCAGCTTCATTGACTTCGTGCGTATCGGCGCCGTGTTCGCCGCGGCCCAACTGGCGCTGGCCAGTGTGTATCTGCTGGTGCTTGAAAGGGTGCTTTAGGAACTGGCAATTCAGCTGCGCACGAAACCATGTGGCATGCGCAGCACTGGCAGGAGCAGCAGCGCCAGGGCCAGCAGGTGCAGGAGCACAGCGAGCAGGCCTGAGCGCAGCAGGTAGTCCGCCATGCCCCGGGCGGCGGACATCCCCGTCAGCAGGGCCTGGAAGGCGACCAAGGCCAGCAGCAGCGGCAGGGCATAGCTGAGCAGCAGCAGCAACAGGGCCAGGCCAGTCCGCCCAAGTGTTGCCAGACCGGACTGGCGCAGGCCCAGTTCCAGCGGGATGAGCACGAACATCGCGGCCAGCAGGGCCGCATCCAGCAGCTGGATCAGGATGTACGGAACCCAGAGGCTGCCCAGCAGCTCGTTTGCCTGGATGTTGGCAAGCTGGCCCAGCAGCAGCAGGGGCAGGATATAGCGCAGGCAGATTGCCAGGCAGGCCTGCAGGAAGCGCCAGCGCACGGCTTCGAAGAATTCCCGGTCAGCGTAGGCCCCGAGCATGTCAGCGGGAGGGCGCAGGAATTCCAGGCGGATCGTGCAGGCATGCATCGCCAGCACGAACAGGCCGAGGTATGACACACTGCCCAGGCCGCCGACGTATGACCAGACCCACAGCGGTGGGTTGCCAGGGGAGGCCATCAGGACGACCTGCAGTACCATAGCGAGCAATCCCGCAATCAGCAGGATCAGCAGGATCAGCAGCAGGCTCTGGTTCAGCTGCAGCCAGCGGGCGTCACGCTTCGCGAACCAGACCGCGAGGCCAGTGTCGGTGCTGCCTTGGGTCGGCGTCCCATCCGCTGCCGGGACGTTCATGGCGTCTGCTCCGGCAGGGATCTGTACAGCCACTGCGGGAACTGCCAGGCAAGCACGACAGGCGGGATACAGGCGAGCAGGTACTTGAAGGAATCCGCTCCGATCATGAACCAGACCGGGTAGTCGCCGTCCACTGCAAGCACTATGGCCAGCCTGCTGCCGATTTCCGGCGGCAGGAACACCAGCGCGGCGAGCGGGACCAGGGCCAGGACAAACACTACGAAGCGCAGCAGCAGGTGCAGGCGACGGCAGAGGATACTGACAACGGCTGCAATCAGGGACATCATCACTGCCCAGAGGAGGATTCCCAGCATGCTGGAATGCCCAAGTGCAATCTGCGAAACCAGCGGGCCATCCGTGATGTACTGCCAGATCCAGCCATTCAGCAGGCTGCTGCTGACGTACTCCGCATCCTGCGCTGCATACCTGAGCATATCCAGCGGGATGATGCAGAGCATTAGCGGGATGGCGCAGACAAGCGCCAGGCGCAGCACGCTGGCCCGGATGAACAGCGGCATGCTTGTGCCTGTTGCCATTGTGGCGGGGGGCAGGGCCTTGCCGAGCCGCTGCAGCATGCTGAAGATGATCAGCGGGGTGAGGATATTGCGGTGCCAGAACAGCACATTGTAGGTCCAGTAGTAGTAGATGTAACTCCCGTCATCGTCATTGAAGAGGCCATGGGAAGGATGGATGAAGTACCAGAACAGTCCGGCGAGGTACATGCTGGCAATCACGACGATGGCATAGCTGTAGATCAGGCGGTCGCGCCAGCCGTAACGATCCGCCCATTCCCGGTCACGCGCAGCGAACCACTCGTCCAGTGATGGCAGACCGGTCCGGAACTGCAGCACCTGTCCCCACATGCACTGATTGTAGACGAATGGCACCGCAGGAGAAAGCAGAAGGCCCGGGACATGCCCGGGCCTCCAGTGTACCGATCCGTGTTGCGCGCAGCCGCCTAGGCGTCCGGCGAGAAACTGCCGGCGATGTAGTAGCGGGCACTGCCCTCCATTGCCGTCACGAGCAGGGCGTAATCACCCGCATCCGTGAAGGGACCGGTTAACAGCACGCCGTCCATGCCGGTGTTGAGCTGGTCCACATACATCCACTCGGCCCCGTCCCAGCGCACCAGGTAGAGGCTCACTTCGCCTGTGATCTCGTCAATGATGTCAAGGTCGAATTCGATGCTACCACTCACCTGCGTGCTGAAACTGTAGTAGTCCTGCATATCAGGGCCGTTGATGTCGCCACCGACCTCTCCGAGCAATTTTCCGAAGTTGAACAGCGGCAGTTCATCCATCTCGTCGTAGCCGTTGTTGGGCTCAGTTTCGATGTGGTTGAAATCAGTCTCACCGGTGACGATGATCTCGAACTGCTTCGTAGCGGCGATACCCGTGTTGTCAACCACACGGGCCACGCCCATGAAGTGCCCGGGGCGCTTCGGGGCGTCGAACAGAAAGTTGCCGCTGGCACCGCTGTTGGCCTCGAAGTGCCCGTCACCGTTGAGGTCCACGCTCCAGATGCTGATGCTGCCATCCGGGTCATAGCTGTCATCGATGCTGAAGAACAGGTTTTCACCGCTGGCGACTTCCATCATATACTCGCTGATCACCACCACCGGGGCCTCGCTCTTGCTCATGTCAATCGACAGGGTGTAGTCGATGTCGATGCCGTCCCCACCCATCGGGCTGTCGACCACGATGTAGTAACGGCCCGGGCTGAGGCTGCGGTTGATGCCCTTGTTGAGACCCTTGAGATCCGTCAGCTCGACCGGCTCGATGTCATTGCCATTGTCGAATGAACGGTACAGCACGAGACGGGCACCGAAGCCCGAAAGGTTCAGGCTGATCTCTGCGCTGGCTGACTGCTCCAGCTCGAAGCTGAAGATGTCCATTTCATCAGCATGCACGCCGTCGTTGCCCCAGTTGCCGCTGAAGCCCTGCAGCGGGGCGGCCTGCAACTCCATCCCCTGCCCGATCTCGTCATTGTCCTCGACCTCGTCATAGCCTCCCACGCCCTGCACGATGATCGGCAGGTAGTCATAGGCCACATTGTCCAGGTCGTCCGTGACACGCAGTCCGGCCAGGTAGTATCCGGGGTTGAGGTAGAACTGCACCAGGTCGGAGTCGGCATCGTTGTCAATCCAGTTGCCGTCGCCCAGCGGGTCGAATTCATACTTCAGGATGTCTCCGCCATATACGTTGCTGCCGGATCCATCAAGTGTGATCGCCGTCGGGGCGATGCCGATGGCCATGTCTGAGCTGAGCTTTGCGGTCAGCTCCAGTTCGCCGCCAATGCGGAGGCTGTTGACGGCCGTGTCATCCTGGCCGTCGGTGAGGATCACCGCATACAGCTGGTCGTCGATGTAACGGATGTAGGGATCCAGGTTGCCGGTCAGGACCTCGCCGTCCTGCGGCACGGGGAAGAAGTCCCAGCGGTTGCTGTCCCAGTCGGCCAGGCCGAGGTAGAGCGTACCGGGGGTCGGCTCGCCTGAGCCGGAGATCTCCACATAGACCCTGTCCAGGTTGCTGTAGTCCGGCAGCCAGAAGCGGTAACCCGCCCAGGCCACGCCCTGCACGTCGTTGTACTTCGGCTGCAGGACGGCCTGCTCAAGCTTGGGGCCGACATTCTCACCGCTGTTGAAGTCCAGCAGGTATTCATTACCGAAGCGCCAGCGCTGCTCGCTGGTTTCCGAAGTCCCGCGCGCAATGGCGGAGGGGCTGGGCAGCTGGGCGGAATATTGTCCGGCCTGCCCGGCTGACACGCCCTGCATATCAGCCATGCCGGCAGTGCTCATGCCACCACCGCAGGACGCGGCGGCTGTTAAAACAAAAATCGCAGCCAGCGCTGCGATGCTTCTCATACTCAACATTACAAAGTCTCCAATGGTCCCACTTGGGAAGAAAGTCATGGGGGTCCATCTGCGTGAACCATATGTATTACCCAGGCTCAGGCAGGCTAAACAGAAAATTAAGATTTCCACGCAAATTATGGAGCCCCGCCGTAGCGGGGCTCCTGTGCAATCCTCGATGGATGAGGATCAGGCGGGCTGTTCCTCAAGGATGAATGTGTCGGAGTCATAGCCCTCATAACCGTCGTTATCCGTCACCCTGAGGTTGATGAAGAACTGGTGTGAGAACTCCTGACCAACCAGCTCAAACAGCTGGTCAACCAGGGTGGCGGGCCCGTCGATGATCTCGAATACGAAGTCACCGTCAAGGTCCCAGTCGTACTGCACGATGGTGCCGTCCTGATCGAAACTGGTGCTGCCGTCGAGCGTTATCAGGCGCGAATTACCGAAGTAGCCATCCGGCCCCTCACCGCTGAAGTCCGGTTCAGGTGTGCGCAGGATGATGGCTTCCGGCCAGAAGGGCCACGTATAGGTATGGGTGGTCTCATCAGTCAGTCCGTCATCATCCGTCACCCGCACCCGGACGGTCTTCGTGTCCCCCGGTTCACCGAAGGTCAGGAAGTCCTCGAAGGTCGAATTGCCGTCCATCACGTCATTCGGGTCATCGTAGTCGCCGTCATTGTTCTCGTCCCAGTCATAGCGGACGATGATGCCATTGTTGTCAAAGCTGCCGGAAGCATCCCAGACAACCTGTTCGTTATCCGGCTGGGAGGCTGTCAGCACCGCCGTCGGCGGCGTGACGATCGTGGAGATCCCGGAGGTGCTGTCGGACAGCCCCTCATTGTCAACCACCTCGACGAAGAACTGGTAGACCGCATCATCCGTTACATTGACCGTCTGGGTCGGGCCGCCATCCTGGACCTCGAAGGTGAAGTCACCGTCCAGGTCCCAGTTGTACTGCACGATCGTGCCGTCACTGTCAGTGGAACCGCTGGCGTCAAGCTGGATGTCCAGGTTGCCGGACATGGGGATCGCCGCGTTCTCGGGATTGACCACCAGGTCCGCGGTCGGCGGGTCGTTGAGGTGCACCAGGGTGCAGACCTGGTCAGTGGCTCCGAAGTCATCGGTCACGCGGACGCAGACGGTGTAGTCTCCTCCCTCCTGGAAGAAGCCGCCGTCCTGGGAATCGCCGCCGTCCGTGATCTCGAAGGTGCCGTCATTGTCCATGTCCCAGTCATACTGCACGATCGTACCGTCGCTGTCAGTGGACCCGCTGGCATCCCAGGTTATATGGGCCTCGGGCACGTCTCCCTCGACGTTGCCGACAAGGTTCGCCACGGGCGGATCGTTCACGAGGATGTCATGTGTGGTGGTATCAGTCGCGCCATCATCATCAGTGACGGTCAGGCGCACCGTGAAGGTGCCGGGCGCGAGGTACTCAAATGTCGTGGTCGGAGTTGCATTGCTCTCATCAACAGTGCCGTCATCCTCGAAGTCCCAGTCATAGCTGACGATCGTGCCGTCCGCATCGCTGGAAGCACTGCCATCGAGCGCGAACACCGTGCCGAGGGTCTCCTGTGCGGGGGTCGTGCTGAATTCCGCCACAGGCGGCTGGTTCGGCACGGGGTTGACGGTCACCGTCGTGCTGGCGGTGTCCACATTGGATTTGTCATCACTGACGCGGACGCTGATGGTGTACACACTCTCACCGCCCTCGCCGACGCTGGGGGCGGAGGGGGTCCGGATGGAAGCGGCCACGATGAGGTTTTCATATGTCGCGGACTGGGTCGGGCCGCCATCCGTCACCTCGAAGGTGCCGTCGTCATCCAGATCCCAGTCATAGCTCACGATGCTGCTGTTCATGCTGGTGCTGCCGGAGGCATCGAACTCCACGTCCAGCGGTGCATCACCGCTGGCGGGTGTCGCCGTCACAGCGGCTGTCACGCTTGATGGCGCGTCCAGGAGGGTGACGGGGATCTGCGCCGTGTCCGTGTTGCCATCGTTGTCCGTTACCCGGACAACAGCGGTCTTGCTGCCGAAGTCAGGATATTCGTGCTGTGTGGTGACTCCGCCGTCCAGCAGCTCGAATGTGCCGTCATTGTCAAAGTCCCAGTCGTAGCGGACAATTTCGCCATCGCTGTCAAAACTGTCCGAGGCATCGAAGCTCACGAGTAACGGGTTTTCCGAATCCACCGCGGCGGTACCCGCAGCTTCCGGAGGCAGCGGGGGATTGCCGACGGTGACAATGGCAATGTCCGTATCCGTCGCACCGTCATCATCAGTCACGCGCAGTGTCACGGCATACACGCCCACCACTTCGTACGTGTGGTTCACGATCGCTTCCGGTCCGTTCTGGTCGAAGGTGCCATCGCCGTCGAAGTCCCATGCATAGTCAACGATTTCGCCGTCAGAATCCGTGCTGGCACTGCCGTCGAGTGTCGCCTCGAACGGGACTTCGCCAGTCACCTCGGACTGAGAAGCGGCCCGTGCGGCCAGGACGGCATTTGGAGCCCTGTTTGGAATTACGATGGTGTCATCACTGCCCAGTCCGCCCAGGCAGCAACAGCCTGAGAGAATGAAGATGCTGCTCAAGAACAGCACGACAGTAGTGATAGAGACAAAATGTCTGGCTTCGCGAATCATGTTGCACCCCTACGCGGTGGCATTCCAGGATATGCATCCGCATGAATGATTAAATACCTGTTAAGTGCCATTATATACATACTACGAGCAAATGGAAGTCAAAACTCATTGATATGGGGCTGGATGTCCCAAATTATTGCGGATTTATATGATTCAGACGGAGGAATCACCAAACAGGAAGCTGCAATAATGGCTGGATGCAATACCCGCAGGAGTTTGCAAAACTCTACATCGGCCCCAGCGGGCGACCCGTGGACTGTGCACCTGCCGGCCGGACCACAGGCGCCATTGAAGGCTGCCTCGGGCATGGCTGGGGCACGATGGAGATCAGCTTCACCAAGAACATATATATAAAGGAGCGCGAAGCCCAGGAGGTCGCGGCCCTGCGCGATGAAAAGGCATTCCCGCTGTCCTGCCATGGCTCCTACTTCATAAACCTGGCCAGCGAGGAACCTGCCAAGGTCGCCCAGTCGAAGACCCGCATCATCCAGGGAGCGCGGCGCATCCAGCAGTGCGGCGGGCACAGCATCGTGTTCCACTCAGCTTTCTACGGCAAGCTTGACCCGGCAGCGGTCACGCAGCTGGTGATCCGGGAACTCGGTGAGATACAGGACCAGATGCGTGAACTGGGAATTGATATCTGGCTGCGGCCGGAACTGACCGGCAAGCCGACCCAGCATGGCACACCGGAGGAACTGGTGGAGCTGGCCAACGCCGTGGAAATGGTCCTGCCCTGCATCGACTGGTCACATATGCACGCGCGCAACAACGGCAGCTGGAATAGCTATGACGAATGGTGCAGGCTGCTGGAACTGCTGGGCAAGGGGATTGATAAGAATGTGCTGCAGCGCATGCATATGCATGTCAGCGGCATCGAATACGGGGCGGCCGGGGAGAAGAAGCACATCCCCCTGCCGCAGTCAGACCTGAATTATCGGGAGCTGATGAAGGCCCTGAAGGCCTTCGACGTGCGTGGCACCCTGATCGTGGAAGCCCCCGATGAGAACCAGATCGAGGATGTCAACCTGTTCATTGAGGCCTGGGAAAGTGCCTGATCCGGAAGTCTCTGCCGGATGATGTCTCCTGGGACCAGCAGATTCCATTGCGGATTGCGGATGCTGGCCAGCATCTGAAGGAGTTCGAAACTGTCCCGGATTCCCCGCTGCGCAGGCGGCGCCTGGCAGCCCTCGGCTTCACTGAGCCGGAAACTGAAGAGCTGCTGCGAGACTGAGCCCGCAGCAGTTCTGTTCCTGTGTTAGACGGCCTGCGCGACTTCCCGGACACCGGTCTGTTCGCTGGCAATGTGCTGACTGATCGCGCTGATCAGTTCCTGTGGATCCACACCATGCTGCAGTGCCATTTGCTTGATGTACTGCTCGCGGTTGAGGCGCACGGTACCGCTGCTCAGCAGCAGGCCGTCTCCCCGGTAGCTGGCGGTACGCACGTTGCGTCCCTGCGGCAGTGTGTAGACAATGTTGAACGGGCGTGCGGTGCCCAGGTTCCCCTCGATGTCCAAAGACTCTATTTTCCATCCCATTTCGATACTCTCCATGTTCTTCGGGTCGTCCCCACTATCAAATTATGCGAACCGGGATTGACCGGTTTTCATCCTGACTGCTTCGTCACGTATATAGACTGGCAATTGCCCCGAAGTGTTTCACCCGCGGGCAGGAATTCTTGCGAATTTTCTGGCGGCATGTCCGGGCTGCACCAGACGCTGTGGCCAGGCAGCCCTGCTCACAATCCGCAAGATACTAAGCTTGTGTGAAGCTGGTGTGGCGGATCTGTATGCGATGCAGGAATCCCCGGCAAATCCAAAGCAAGTTTGGTGGACGGGAATGTCGCGGGCGATTCAGGACTGGAGCGTGTTGGCTTCGTACTGGATGTCCGTGATGCCGTCTGTGCCACGGGCCGCCACGCTGAGGCTGTAGCCATTGCCTTCCATCATGCGGATGCTGAAGCCATTGCGGGACTGCGAATCCGTCAGGGTCCAGCCGTGGTTGGCCAGTTCCGTTTCCAGCCAGTTGATCACGTCCTGCTCCTCATCCGTGGACTGGGCGCTGAGCATCAGCCGGCCACCCGGCTTGAGTGGAACGTACAGCTCGCGCAGCACGCATTCCGGATAGACCGGCAGGATGTCAGAGGGCCAGCCGTTGGGGAGGCTGAATTCCCCGAGGTAATGCGTGGATTCCGCATAGTAGGCAGCAGGATTCAGGGGACTGAGGATCAGGGTGCCGAAACATTCATCATCGACCTGCGTGATGGTGGTTACATATTCCCTGCTGTCGCTCGTGTAACTGCGCTTCTGAGTGAATTTGTCAACTTCTGCCTGGCGCAGGGTATATCCCGCTATCGAGGCGTCAGCCGACATGTGGGCGGAAACCTCCACCAGGCCAGCGGGGACCGAGAACTGCACCACGTCCGTGCCTTCGCGGCTGGCGGCCTGGGTCACCGTAGCGCCATCAGGCAAGGAGAGTTCAGCCGGCCAGCTCGCAGGGATCTCCGCTACAGAGCCGCGTTCCTTCATCCCTTCCGGGCTGACCTTGAACTGGTCAGCTGTAGGCTTTGGCTGCTGCTGGGCAGACAGCTCAGCGACGGCCTGGTCTTTGGTGGCTGCAGCTGCTCCCGCCTTGCCTGCAGATTCCTCAGGCTGCTTATTGCAGCCCAGACCCAGGCAGGCAAGCAGAAGTAGTGCAAAAAACTTGTAGATATTGTTCGATTTCATATGAGCGCAGATTATAGACGAACTTGCGCAGCAACTGTTCTATACGGCCAGCCTACTGGACGTCGTACTTGACAAGGCCAACGGACATCAGGATCAGATCCAGGGCCTCGGCAAAGGGGACTTCCTCGAAATTGAGGGTCAGCTGGCCGATCCCATTGCGGATCAGTCCGGGTGTGAAACCCTCCCCGAGGTCGAAGCCCGGATCGACACCGCCACCCGGCGGGCGCTTGGCCCCGGTCGGTTCGTCACCCCAGTAGGGATCAAGCATGATGGAAACATTTCCAATCTGGCTCATGAAGAACAGCACTTCACGGAAGTCAGCATTCACGACCTTGAGGGTCACGCGGGCATCGGAATACCGCCCATCAGGGAACTCCGGCAGAAGGTAGTCACCATACTGCTTGTCCCTGTCGATCTCCTCCTGGCTGCGATCGCGCCGCTTGCCGAGGATGG
>JAHEFU010000098.1:7969-9930 GCA_024645305.1 Planctomycetales bacterium | reverse complement strand
TAGCTGGCCAGTTCACTCATCCAGCCATCACCCGTGTTGACAAACAGCATATTGCGCATCTGCGGCTGGGGATCCTGGTTCATGAACTCCCAGCGCCATTCGTACATGTCCCCGCTCTGGCGCTTGCTGCGCTTCTTGCCCCGGGCGCTCATGTCCGCCACGAACAGATCCGGCAGGCCGTCATTGTTCACGTCACCGCTGTCGGCACCCATGCCGTACAGCGCCGTCTTGCGGAAATGCTCCGCGGTCACCAGCGTGAAGTTCCCCGCGCCGTCATTGAAGAATGCCCGGTCCGGTGTTTCAAAGTCACTCGTCACATACAGGTCGTCATGTCCGTCATTGTTGAGGTCGCAGGCCTGGGCCTGGAAGCTGAAGCTCACGAAGTCCAGCCCGCGCTCCTCCGTCACGTCTGTGAAGTTGCCCTGGCCGTCATTGAGCAGGAAACTATCGCGATCGGGACGGTGCCGCGGCCAGCCCTTCTCATCAATGTACAGCTCATCCTTCAGCTGCTCCGGCAGGATGGCCTTTTGCCCCTCCTTCGGGATCAGCGACTGCAGGACGCTCGGGGCCGTGGTGTTCATAGCGTAATTGCAGATGTATATATCCAGGTCGCCATCTTCGTCAGCGTCAAACAGGGCGGTGGATGTCGCGGCCCGCGGGTCATCGGCACCGTTGCCCACCGGGGCTGCCGTGAAGCCGCCCTGGCCGTCACCGAAGAACAGCTCATTTCCGGTATCTGAGTTACCAACGTAGAGGTCCAGCTTGCCATCTCCGTTGAGCTCTGCAAAGGCGGCACAGGCCCCGAGCCTGTCTCCCCCGCTGATATCCGCACCCGCCTCGGCAGTGATGTCAGTGAATTTCATCGCACCGTCGTTGCGGTACAGCCTGTTCTCGCTGTTCACGCCGACAAGGAAAATGTCAAGGTCGCCGTCGTTGTCAATGTCACCACTCGCCAGGCCTGAGTGTGTCGCCACCTGGGAAACGATGAGCTCCTTCTGGTTGACCAGGTTGCTGAAGTCTATGCCTGATTCCTCTGGGCTGAGCTGGACAAATGAACCGCCGCCGCCGGCACTGGCCAGCGGACTGCTTTCAACGGCATTGGCAGCACTGCGCCCGTCGCTTCCCCCGGTTTTCCCGGCTGTCTTTCCGGATCCCTTGCCGGAGCCTCCGCAGGCGCTGAGCACCAGCAGTCCAGTCAGGGCCACGACCAGGGCCAGCTTGAGCGGGCCGGTTACGCTACGCATGTTATATCTGCCCTCACCAGTAATCCGATCAGTGGATCCAACCTTCATCACTTTGAGCCTTCCTTTGCCATGATTCAATCAACAGTCAGCCAGACCATCGCCGGGACAGGCACTCCGGGTAAGCTGTTCCCCTGCAGTCCCGCAACATGGCAGATGGCCCTGGCTGATTATAACTACAAAGCTTTGCTTAGCACAATCCAGAACCCAATCGCTCTCAACAAGCATTGAAGCTGACACAAATCGATCATCCGGAATACGTCCGTTTCCGTGGAGCACTGTCAGGAATTGCTATAATTTAGGGGCTTCGGGCAGGAGCCCGATCCGGAATTTCTGCTACAACCAAAGGAGTAGTAATGTCCGCTACACCACAGTCTGCCAAGGCAGCGCCAGACCTCAGTGTCCACGGATTCACGGACTTGTCCGAGGTCTACTACAACCTGAGCCGGCCTGCCCTTTATGAGCATACGCTCAATCTCGGACAGGGCTACCTGTCAAGCCATGGTGCCCTGATGTGCGACACGGGAAAAACCACCGGCCGCAGCCCCAAGGACCGCTACATCGTCGACCATCCCGACATTCATGACCATGTGGACTGGAACGCCATCAATCAGGCAACGGACCAGGCCACCTGGGACATGCGATACAAACAGGTCCAGGATTACCTCAAGGGCCGTGATGTCTTCGTACAGGATGTCTTCGCCGGTGCAGAAAAGGCCT
>JAHEFU010000098.1:0-7959 GCA_024645305.1 Planctomycetales bacterium | reverse complement strand
AAAGGCCTACCGCCTCGGTGTCCGCGTGATTTCCGAGAAACCCTTCCAGGCCCTGTTCACCCAGAACCAGTTCATCAGCCTCGACCAGGCCGTTGCTCCCGAGGAGCACAACCCGGACTGGGTCGTGGTCTGCGTGCCCTTCTGCAAGGCCGAGGACCGGCCCACCGGGGTGCATGTCCTGCTCAACTTCGAAGAGCAGATGATCCTCGTGATCGGCTCCGACTATGCCGGCGAGGTCAAGAAGGGTATCTTCACCGTGCTCAACTACCTGAACCCGCTGCGCGGCGTGATGAGCATGCACTGCAGCGCCAATACGGGCAGCAACGGCAAGAGCGCCGTGTTCTTCGGACTCAGCGGCACCGGCAAGACCTCCCTCTCCGCCGACCCGCACCGCACCCTGATCGGGGACGACGAGCATGGCTGGCATGACGGCGGCGTCTACAACTACGAAGGCGGCTGCTATGCCAAGACGATCAACCTCAGCGCGGAGGGCGAGCCGGAGATCTGGGACGCCTGCCACCGCTTCGGCACAGTGATCGAGAACGTGGGCTTCGACCCCGCCACCCGCATCATCGACTTCGACGACAAGAGCAAGACGGAGAACACCCGTTGCGGCTATGACCTGCGCATCATCTCCAACAGCTCCCCGACCCTCTCCGGGCCGACCCCCAGCGACATCGTGTTCCTGACCTGCGACGCCTACGGCGTCCTGCCTCCGCTCAGCCGCCTGACGGCCGAGCAGGCCCAGGTCTGGTTCCTGCTGGGCTACACCGCCAAGGTGGCCGGCACGGAGGTCGGCGTGACCGAGCCCTCCCCGACATTCAGCACCTGCTTCGGCGCGGCCTTCATGCCGCTCAAGCCCAGTGTGTACGGCGACATGCTCTCCAAGCGCATTGCCAAGCACGGCTGCCGGGTCTGGCTGCTGAACACCGGCTGGAGCGGCGGCGGCTACGGCGTGGGCAAGCGCATCAGCATCAAGTACAGCCGGGCCATGCTGCATGCCGCACTGGACGGCTCCCTCGACAGCGTCGAGAACTGGACCGACTCACGCTTCAAGCTGAGTGTGCCCACGAGCTGCCCGGGAGTCCCGAGCGAAATCCTCAACCCGCGCGACACCTGGGCGGACAAGGCTGCCTACGATGCCACTGCTGACAAACTGGCCGGCATGTTCAAGGACGCCTTCGGCAAGTACGACGCGGACGTGACGGATGCCGTCAAGGCCGCAGTGCCGGGAGCCTGACGGAGCGCGGACATTCAGTTCGCAGGAGCGCGAGGCTCCGGCTCGCAGACAATTTAGATCCACATGGGTGAGGCTTTGGCCTCACCCTTTTTTTCGCGCCTTGCTAGAATTGCCTCGGCGTCTTTGCACCCGGGAGGACAAGCATGCGCAGACTCTTAACCGGCATCCTGCTGGCAACGGCTATTCTCTGCAGTCCGGCAAACTCATCCGCACAGGATGAAACCGCCGCTGAGGCAGTCCCGCCCCTGGCGCAATACCCGCCTGTAGTGACAGGACTGCTGGCGCAGGGCAACCCCGCCGACTGGCTGTTTCAGCCCCCAAGCATGGAGGACACCCTCGCCGACCAGGAATTCTTCGATGCCCAGTACCAGGTCCGTGAAGCTGCCGCGCTGCCCGCCCTGGAGGGCTGGTATGCCTGGCTCGGCGTTGAGATCTTTCCCTCACAGCTGCAACTCGCCGACCAGTTCATGCTGCTGAGCGGCTATGATTCGAAGTTTGCCATATCCCGCGACGGCCTGGAGGCCTGGACTCCCCCCGCGGACTCCGCCGCGCTGTGGCCCCAGGGCCAGTGGCATTCGACTGACAACCTGGCCGCCTTCTCAAACGCCATGGCCGAGATGGTGGTCTACGACATGGCTACAGCAGAGCAGCTCTGGTCCCTGCCGGCCGCGCGGATGGTCCGGCTGGGAACGCAGCAGGCCCTCGTACTGCGCGGCGATACGCTGGGACAGCAGGACCACGGACAGTTCCGGGCTGTCGAACTGCGCGACACCATGACTGGCGACCTGCTCTGGCAACGTGACCTGGGCCTCTCCTACAGCGCGGTGCTGCCGGCCGGGGACGCCCGGTGGCCGGTCGCCATCCTCGGTGAGGGCAAGCTATACCTGGTGGATGAAATCGGGGAGCTCAGTACCCTGCTGGATATCGGCGGGGCGGTGTTCCGGGCCGCGGCCTGTGATGCGGACCGGCTGGTGGTGCAGGTGCAGTCTGAGTTCCCGGGCATGGACCTGGCCAACGTGGATGAGGACCCGGCCCTGCTCGATGGCACTCCGCTCTTGCGGATGTATGACATCCACAGCGGGGAGCTGCTCTGGGAACAGCCCCAGCAGGCCATGTTCCAGGTACCCGTCCTGAATATGACAATGAACGACGAACTGATCCTCATCTCCCATGACAGCGGCTTCAGGCTCTATGACCGTTCTGACGGCAGCCTGCTGTTCGAGCAGCAGGACGGCGAACACTACCGCTATGCCCAGTTCCTTGCGCTCGGCAGCGCCGGACTGTACTGGAGCGGCAGTGCCGAGGATGGCATGACCGGGATTGAACTGCTCAACCCGCTCAGGGATGTGCAGCGGCGCCTCCCCGCCCTGGAGAGCCTGCATGTCAATGACATCGCGCTCGATGGCAACGAAATGCTCGTCCTGTTTGACAGTTGGCCGCTGAACCACTCCTACTGGTCAGTCAACAGCCACCTGCTGAGTATCAGGCTGGATGCACAGGGCGAGCCGCTGCCCGGTGAACTGGCAGCCTACAGGCTGCCGCCGGACTACGCAGAGCTCGTGGCCCGCTACATGGCGCTGGAGGATCCCAGCCGGGACACGGCTCTGATGCTCGAATGTAGTGCAGCCGGAATCAATGCCTTCCGCGCCGTGCAGAACCACGCTGCTGAAATGAGCAGCACACAGCTGGACAGCCTGGCTTTGCTGGCCCTGGCCATGACCCCGCCCCCGGATCCGCAGTCCTATTTCCAGATGTACAGCTGCATCGACTCCCTCATCGCCTGGCTGATCAACAATGGCAACGAGTCCATGACGGCGGACATGCTGCGCTGGCAGGAAACGGAAGGCCTGTTTTGGATGCCCTTTGCCGGTGCCGGCATCATCGCGGCCTGTGGTGGACATGAGGCCCGGCTCTGGCTGGATGAATACTATGCAGGCCTGCTGGCGGAGCGTGGGGAGCAGCCCGGCCCACCCTATGCCATTCAGCCCGAGGGAGCGGTGTTCGGAGACATCTTCCAGCCCGACGGCCAGGCCCCGGAGTACTGGCAGGCCAGTGTGGTAACGGAGGATAGCACGCGCTACCTGGCCTATGTGGCTGACGGCCTCAGTTCCGAGCGTGACATTTTCCTGGCAATTGACAACGATGCCGACGGCGCGTATGAGGAAGTGCTGAGTACCGGGCTGTCCCATACCTACTTCTACATGCGGCATCCCGGCGGGCCGCTCAGGGTGGACCCGGATGCCCGCGATGACAACTCCCTGCCCTCACGCGGCATTGAACTGAGCGTGGATGGCGACCTGGTTTCCATCGGGCACTACGTACCGGAACTGGAAAGGCATGAAAATGACTACCGCGAGCAGGGCGGTGAAGTCCAGGTGTATTACGAAATGAACTCGGCGGCATTCGCGCAAAGCAGCCTGGACCTGGCGACGCTGCGCCAGGACAGCGATGCGGACGGCCTGCCGGATGTCGCAGAGCGGCAGATGCTGACGGATCCGCTGCTGGCCGACAGTGACGGGGACGGCATAGCGGACGGTGCCGACCGCAATCCGCTGGCTGACAGCGCTGATCTGGGACCCGAGGAGCGCATGCTGTCGCGCGGCATCGCCTTCTTCACGCAGTACAGTCCCGGCTTTGACTACTGGTGGCGCAGCCGGGTGCCGGGCCAGCCGCTGTGTGCGCGCTATATCGAACTGCCGCAGGAGATTGGCCCCGTAGCCATCGGCGGGCAGCCCGGCACCTGGAACATCTGCCTGACCAGCCCGCAAATGAAAGCGGCCTGCAATGAACACCTGCAAGGCTACAACAGCTTCAACCGGATATCGATCGAGACGGATGATGCACCGGGCATCTACGGCAATGAGCTGTCGGCATACACGACCTTCGGCCCGCAGTTCCCTAGTGGCACAGCACGCCTGATGCACCTCAGCATGGCCCTGCAGGGCCAGTTCATCACATTCGTGGAAATTGAGGGTGAATACTACCCCGTCACAGTCGTCCAGAGCTGGATCAGCTGAGAGAAGCCTGGTGCAATCAGCCCGTTTCACTGAAGCGCGAACATTCAGTTCGCAGGAGCGCGAGGCTCCGGCTCGCAGACAATTTAGATCCACATGGGTGAGGCTTTGGCCTCACCCTTTTTTTCGCGCCTTGCCACCGCTTGATGCCATCGCGTCTCACTGAATCCCACTCCTCCATTTACTCATTCCTGTCACATATGTCGTTTAACATTGTCTTCCATTGACTAATTGCTTGATTATGTTACTTTTTGTGTAGTAATTCGCGGACTGGTTCATAGTACCGGCCCGCCCTGGAGGACAAAATGGATCTTTGCGAAAAACTGCATGATGATGCCAATGTGCGTGCCTTGCTGTGGTGCCTGATCGGGAGTGATGATCTGAATGTTGCGACGCTGAAGGAATGCGGCATGAATGATTCCGAAGCGCAGGCCATCATCAGGGACCAGCCCGGTCTGCTGCGCCGGCTGCGGATGCGCCATGCCACGGCGATCCGCATCACGGTGCAGGACCTGGCCAGCCTGCTGCGCAACAAGCTCAGCGAGCAGATCGAGAATACGAAGAAGGCCACGGAGCTAGCAAGCATCCTGCGCTGCCTGAAGGGACTGCCCAGCTGGCTCTACCCCGAATGGGAGAAGGCGGAAGTCGCAGAAGAAATCAATCAGCTGCTCAACATGACAAACGGCGCTCACGCCAGCTAGCAAGCAAAAAAAACCGGCCCCCGAAGGGACCGGTTGTTTGTTCGAATTCCGTAGCGAGTCATGACTCGCAAGCGGGATTGTTTAGTACAGCTCGATGGCGTCATAGTCGCCGTTCAGGTCTGCATAGAGGCAGTCCTTCCAGAGCTTGTACCACTTACCGTTGCAGCAGTTGTTCCACGCACCGGCACTCAGACGCATCCAGCTGATGTACAGGTCATCATCGCCGGGCTTCTCAATCCGCACGCGTGCGATGTCGCAGGGCATGACGGGATTGTCGAGCATTCCGGTGAACTGCCCACAACTGTTGCAGGGATCGCAGAAGGGACCGGCGATCTCGGCCGTACCAAGTACTTCTCCATCGTGACCGATGAAGTGTACCCACAGCGGGTCGCTGCTGCCGCCATTAGACTCACAGACGCAATAGCAGTCAATGTCGATCGAGACACAGGTGAGCTCACAGGCACACGGAATGTCCAGACCGCACAGGCTGAGTGTGCGTCCGCTTTCGGCTGCCATTACAAACGGCAGAGCTGCAATTACCAGGATAATCAACGCCTTGCGCATCATATTAACCTCTAACTTGGACCATACAGGTTTTGACTCGAAGATTATATCAGATGTGTCAAGTTTCTTGGGATAAGTCGTGGATAGAGATAGTATGGTTATTCAGAATGGAGGAATCAGCCATGGCATTGCAATTGGGAGACACAGCACCCGACTTCAGTCTCCCGGCCACGACCGGGGAGACACTCAGCCAAGACCAGATCAGGGGGGCCCGGGCCACAGTGATCATGTTCTGGTGCAATCACTGCCCCTATGTGATCCCCAACCAGCAGCTGGTGATTGATCTGCAGGCCCGCTTCAGGCAACAGGGGGTGCGATTTGCCGCAATTTGCTCAAATAATGCGGAAAGCCACCCTGCGGACAGCTTCGAGAATATGAAGATCCGCGCAGAGGAGATGAACTACAACTTCCCGTACCTGCGAGATGAGGACCAGAGCGTGGCCCGGGCCTATGGTGCCGAGCGGACCCCGCATATCTTCCTGCTCGATGCCGCAATGAAGCTGGCCTACCGCGGGAGGATCAATGACAATCCGAAGGATCCCGCCGCGGTACAGAGCCACGACCTGCAGGATGCCATTGCTGCTGTCCTGGCAGGGGAACGCCCTGATCCCGCTGAAACCGGGGCCATGGGTTGTTCGATCAAATGGAAGTAGGCCCGCCGGTCGTCTTGCCATAGCGCTCCAGGGCAGCCTCCAGCATCAGGCGCCAGAGCTGGCCGTACTTCGTCTGCGGTTCCCAGCCCAGTTCGGTCCAGGCCCGGGAGGGATCGCCAACCTGCTCCTTCGGATCACCACTGCGCAGCAGGTCAGCACTGTGACGCAGGTATTTGTGCTGATCCAGGCCCAATTCTCTGAACACGTCATCCACCAGTTCACTGACGCTGTGCAGCTCCCCCGTGGCCAGCACCAGCTCGGTAGGCTTGTCCACTTCCAGCATCCAGATGAAGGCCTTGACGAATTCCGGGGCATAGCCCCAGTCCCGCCGGGTATTCAGTGCTCCCAGTTCCAGCCGCTTCTGCTGGCCGAGCTTGATGCGCGCCGCTGAATTCACGATCTTGGCGAATACGAAATCCTCACTGCGCCGCGGACTCTCATGGTTGAAGGGGATTGCACAGGAAACGAACAGGCCATTTTGCCGGGCCTGCTCCGCCATCTGTGCCACTTCCAGCTTCTGGCGCCCGTACTCATTGATCGGCCGGCGGGCGGTCTGCTCATTCTGGGGCTCCTCCAGCGGATCGCCGAAAATCGCCGAACTGCTCAGCAGCAGCACCCGGGCCTGCGGGTTGTCCCGCTTCAGCCAGTCGAGAATGACTTCAGTACTGGATATGTTGACTGTCCGGCTCTCGATCGGATCAGCATCGCAGGCTGCCGGTCGGGATGCAGCCGCCAGGTGAACGACCCGCTTTGGCATGGTCTGCCTGAGCAGGCCACGCAGACCAGCGAGGTTCAGCATGTCTATTCCGGTCAGTTCACAGTTGCGCTGCTGTTCCAGTTGCAGCACTTCCCGGCTGGGTGCGCTGCCGGGCCGGACCGTGCCGATCACGACCTCTCCCTGGTCCAGCATCTGCTGCGCCAGGTAAATTCCATCCTGGCCCGAAACTCCGGTGATGAGCGTACTCACGCCGGAGATTGTAAGCCACGGTTGCGCTACGCCAGTGCTAATTTATGCTACACTCCTGTTTGTATAATTAGTGAGGAAGGCTGCACTATGAGTGGTGTCAACAAAGTGATTATCCTGGGCAATGTCGGTCGTGATCCCGAGGTCCGCTACACGCAGAACGGCACGGCAGTTGCCAATTTCAGCATTGCCACTTCAGAGGTTTTCGGCGGCCGCGACGGCGGCGAGAAGAAGGAAACAACGGAATGGCACAACATCGTCTGCTGGGGCCGCCAGGCGGAAATCGCCGGCCAGTATGTGAAGAAGGGCCGCCAGCTCTATGTGGAAGGACGGCTGCAGACCCGCGACTGGGTTGATCCCCAGGGGGTCAAGCACTACAAGACGGAAATCGTCTGCCGTAATTTCCAGCTTCTTGGACGCCGCGAGGACAATGATGGCGGTGGCGGTGGCGGAGGCAGCTACGGTGGCGGCGGTGGCGGTGGAAGCTACGGCGGTGGTGGCGGTGGCGGTGGAAGCTACGGCGGCGGCGGCGGTGGCGGCAGCCAGAGCCAGTCTGACAACATAGACGACTACGACATCGGCGATCTCGGCCCTCCGCTGGATATGGATGACAGCCCGCTGTCACCGGGAGACTGAGCCACGCTGAATCTGGCAATCTGCTAAGGGAGCTTGCATGAAGGCATTCCTGATAACGGTCCTGGTTGCACTGGTCCTTGTGGGCGCTGGTTTCTGGTATGCCCAGAACAACGCTGACAAACTTCCCGAGGACCTCCGGAACACGCTGGAGGTCGGACAGGACACCAGAGCGCCGGCCCGCGGTCCA
>JAHEFU010000293.1 GCA_024645305.1 Planctomycetales bacterium | reverse complement strand
GGCCGCCGATGCCCACGCCCGTCAGCACGGCGGTGATGTCCCCGCCCCAGCTCTGCACGCAGGTCAGCACCACGAGCATGATGATGATCACCTTGCCCGCATCACGGATCATCGGGATGAACTGGCTGTCCAGCGCACTCGTGCTGTCCTCGCGCCTGAGCTGACCCAGCCAGCTCAGGGTGATCTCGAGGCCGCGGTAGAGGATCATGCCGATGTTGACAATCAGCCAGGTGGTCAGCAGGGACCAGATGACGGAGTTGGCCCGGCCCGGCAGGGTAAGGAAGGTGAATGCCAGGAACAGGCCCCAGATCATCACGAAGGTGCTGACTTGCCGGCGCAGGGCCCGCACCACGTCGTCGTCATACTTGCTGCTGGTGTGCTCCACGAACGGTTTCAGATAGCGGTCCATCACCAGGCGCACGATCCGGCTGACCGCATAGGCCAGCAGCAGGAAGACGACCGCGGCCACAAGCTCGAAGGCGTTGAGCCCGAGGACGGTCTGCCCGTTCAGGCGATCGTAGGCCTCCCGCACCCGCGGGCTGAGGGAGTGTTCGATCAGGCTGTTGGCCCGTTCCCTTGTTTCGGCGCGGGCGGTATCCGAATCTAGCATGTGCAGCATGGCCATGCCCTGCGGCGGGGCCCCGGTGGTTCCTGCGGCGGCATCGTCGCCTGCGTCCTGCTGTAGCCAGATGAGCATCGCGCCATTATACATCTGAGTGCAGACCGGCCGGCAGGCGTCCTGCCCTACAATGTCAACATGCAAGAGCGACCGAGCACCGACGCCCCGCTGGCCTCCCGCCTGGACCAGGCCTTCCTGAAGGTCGATCCCGGCTCCACCGTGGAGGCCCTGCGCGCCCAGGTTGAACTGGTGAAGCGCCTGTCCCTGCGCAGTCTCTGCGTACCACCCGTCCTGGCCGGGACGGTCAAGAAGCACAACCCGGGACTGAAAGTGGCAACCGTGATCGCATATCCGCTGGGGCTGGAGAGTGCCAGTGCCAAGTACTTCATGATGGAGGAGCTGATGGAGCAGGGCCTGGACGAATTCGACGTGGTGCTCGATCTGTTCGCCATCATCAATGGCAATATGGCCAAGCTGGCGGCTGAGGCGGACAAGCTCGGAGGTCAGTGCCGGCGACACAAGCGGATGTTCAAGGCAATCATTGAGACGCCCATACTCAGCGATGAACGGATAGTGGAGGTGGTGCATGTGCTGCGCGACTGCCCCGTGGACTGCGTGAAGACCAGCACCGGCTACGGCCGGGATGCCACCAAAGTAGAGCATGTTGAGCTGATCCGCCGGGAACTCGGTGATGAGCGGCTGCTGAAATGCTCAGGCGGGGTGCGCAGCCGGGAGGATGCCCTGCGGATGATCAATGCCGGGGCTGACATCATCGGCACCAGCAGCGCCGAGGCGATCCTGGCGGGCTGACTAGATCCCGATTTCCTCGCGGTCCATCCCGACCTGTTCCATCAGGGGGAAGGCCATCCAGTACAGGAAGCAGGTGAACAGGGCATGCAGGCTGGAGGCGACCCCGGCCGGCCAGCGCTGGAAGTCGTGGCTGAAGGTGAAGGACAGCCACATCCCGCCCAGCAGCAGGCAGATCAGGCCGGCGATGGCCAGGAAGCGGCTGGTGCCGCCGCTGTCCAGGCGGAACTGCCAGCGCTCGCGGTCGCCGGTATCCATGTCCCAGTAGAGCACACCAAGCAGCAGCTGGTAGATTCCACCCGTGACAAGGGCCCAGCTGCACATGTAGGAAAAGCCGATCACCCCGTGGTTGAAGCCCTTGAAGATCACCACGGTGTCCCCCGGGTCAATCCAGGGCAGGCGCGGGAAGTTGACCAGCACCAGAGCGCTGGAGATGATAGCCATTACCAGGTAGATTGATCGCATCCCGCTAGATTCTACTCCGGTTTACCCTGGAATCCTCCATCAGGAAGTCAGACATCCCCGGAAGCCGGCAGGTTCCGTGCCCCGCCTGCAGCCAGCTCATCCAGCCAGCTGCAGAAGGCCTCCAGTTCCTGGATGCTGATTTCGTGTGCGCCTTCGAAGCTGAAGCGTGTCACGCTGCAGCCCTGCTCCTCCAGGAAGTCCGCCAGCAGCTCGCTCTGTTCCGGCGGCACCGCAGTGTCATGCAGTCCCAGCCCGGAGAAAACGGGGAAGTCCAGTTCCCGGCGGGGCAGGTCATCCGTGATATTCAGTGTACTGCTGAAGCAGGCCAGCGCGTCATAGCGGCCAGCCCGGGTCAGGGCACAGTAACTGGCCAGCATCCCGCCCTGGCTGAAGCCGGCGACGGTCACAAGCGAAATGTCAAACTGCGAGCGCAGCGATTCCACCACGGCCTCCACATATTGGGCGGACTGCTCGAGGTACTGGGCCCGCAGTTCGTCCCCGATGCCACCGGGCCACCAGATGCGGGAGTCCTGGTGGTCGTTGAAGACCGGATAGGCAGCCGCCGGGGCTGCGAGGATGAACTCATGGTGGGGCATCTGCTGCCGCCAGGCCGCCACATTCTCAGGCGTGCCCGTCGCCCCGTGGAGCATTACAACCAGCGGATAGCTGCGTGCCGGGTCGTAGCCGTCCGGCAGGAAGTAGCGCACGCGGCCCATGGACTGCATCGGCACATTCAGGACCTCCCCCATCTGCTCGCGGTAGCGCTGCTCGCGGCTGCGCAGCACATCTGCGACCATCGCAAAGCTGTATGTGTCGCGCACGTTGTCAAAGCACGGATCCGCGATCCGCCAGGACACGTTGCGCAGGCCGGCGGCCTGGGCCAGACGCAGGGCTTCCGCCGCCAGGCTGGCTTCACCGAGCTGGCCGTAGCAGCCGGCGAGGCGCAGCAGGACCTCGTAGTCCCCGTTGTCAGACTGCAG
>JAHEFU010000097.1 GCA_024645305.1 Planctomycetales bacterium | reverse complement strand
GCGCGTGCGGGCCGCCGAACGGGAGCTGCTGCCACTGGTGATCAGCCTCTGGGCTGAAGGCCGGATCAGCGTGGATGCCCGGGGCCAGGTGCAGATTGCCGAACGCGTGCTGTTCACGGAACCCGGCCCGACGCAGTCCTGAGTTCCCCGGAAAAGAAAAAACCGCTGCCCGGGAGCAGCCGTTTCCGGCCATTCCACGCTGCTGGCAGCGGCTGGGATGGGTATGGGATATACCGTTTACGACCCACCTCAGCCAGGCGGGCCGTTGCCAGACGGGAGAGCACCCCGGGCCGTACACTAATGGGTGCGCTGCCCCTCTGACAATCAGAATTTAACCTTGAATGGCTGCGCCTGACAGGTGCATTTGCAGGGCTTATCTACAGTGACACTTGCTGCCGCTGTTCTTCGGCCCAGTCCCGGACAGGCCTCAGGGCAGCTCCGCCAGCACAGCCGGCCAGGGCGCGGCCAGCTCCCGGGGCAGCTTCCCGGCGGCATTGCGCTGCTCCGGATCCGCCCCGGCTGCCAGCAGCAGTTCCACCAGTTCAGCGTTGCCATTACGGCAGGCGATATGCAGCGGAGCATCACCGCGCTTGTCCCGGCTTGCCAGTGGCACGCCGTGCTCCAGCAGGATGCGCACGCTGTCCAGGTCCCCGTTGCCAACCGCGCTCAGCAGGGCATCGCGCCCGTCCAGGCCGCGCTGCAGGGGGTCGCCGCCCTGGGCCAGCATGGCGCTGAGCATCCCCGGCTCGAAGCGCCGCGCCGTCATCAGGAGGGCCGTCAGGCGGTTCTCGTCGGCGATGTCGGGGTCCGCCCCGCGCTCCAGCAGCAGCTCGACCAGCGCTGCATCCTCGAAGATCACAGCATTGTGCAGGGGTGTGCGGCCATGCGCATCCACGGCGTTGATGTCCGCCCCACGCTCCAGCAGCTGCCGGGCGATAGCGTCCTCCTGCTGGTTGCAGGCGGAGTGCAGCGGCGTGGAGCCGTCCCTCCCATTGGCGTGGTTGATGTCCGCGCCGCGCGCCAGCAGATCGTCAATGATCGCGGACTGGCCGTAGAAGGCGGCCTGCTGCAGGGGGGGCCAGTACCATGCTCCACCCAGCGGGGCATCGATGTCCTTGCGCTGTTCGATCAGCTTTGTGTATTCCTCGAATTCCCCCTGCTCGATGGCTGCGGCCAGCCTGTCCGGATGCGCTGTCCCGCAGGCCGTGAACAGGGCGCAGAGCAAGGCAAGCAGCAGGACGGACGGGCGCACAGTGCAATCCTAGCAGCCGGTCTATACTAGGGGCAGTGCCGAAACTGACTCTGATACTCGGACGGGCGGGCAGTGGCAAGACGAGCGCTCTGATTGAGCAGGTCTGCCAGGCTGCGGCCGGCTCCCCGCTGGCCAGTCCTGAGCATCCGCCGCAGCTGGTGATCGTGCCCGAACAGCAGGCCCTGATGACTGAGCAGGCGCTGCTGGGCAGACTCGGTGCCATCCTCGGCCGCCCCGCGGCCACTAGCCGCATCCGCGTGATGAGCCTCAGCCGGCTGGGCAACTGGCTGAGTGCCCAGGCGGGGCAGTCAATCCGCCGCGACGGTGACATGGGACGCCGCCTGCTGGTCTGGCGCATCCTCTCGGAAATGGAGGGCAGCAGCGGACGTGAGGGCCGCCAGGCCCGGGTGGAACAGCTCAGCGAGGTGCTGGCGGAACTGCGCCAGTTCGGCACCACGCCGCCGCAGCTCAGGCAACGGGCTGCGGAACTGGCCGGGCAGCCCGCCGCCAGCCGCAGCGCAGAGGAACTGCCCGGGCGGCTGGAGGAACTGGCGGAGCTGCTGGAACGGTACGTGGCGGCCTGCGGGGAGCTTGGCCTGCAGTTCGCGGCCACGGTTGCCAATGTGCCGCGCCTGCTGAGCAGCCGGCTCTGGCCGCTGCTGGAACATACTGAGGTTTTCATCGACGGCTTTGCGGGTTTCACCCCGCCGGAGGAGGAGGCCATCCTGGCACTCCTCAGCCGCACACGCAGTGTCACGGCGGGTATCCTGCTTGATCCACAGCGTGTCAAAGGGCCACTGGGGCAGGACTCCGCCGACTGGTTCGCCCCCGGGCGCCAGCTGTACGACACCCTGGCAGCGCTGGCCACGCGGGCCGGATTGCGGCCGCAGATTGTCAACATGGAGGCTGCACCGCGCTGGGTCGCCGGCGCGTCCGCGCTGGCCACGCTGGCAGCGGACGGTGCCCTGCCTGCGGGACCGGCCGGACCTGTGCCGCCGGTCCACTGCACGGTCTGCAACGATGAGCGCACGGAAGCGCTGGAAGCAGTGCGCATCGTGCGCCGCCTGCTGCGCGATGAAGGCCTGCAACCCTCACAGATCAGCATCATCGCCCGTGACCTGGAACCCTATGCGGAACTGCTGCAGATGCGCCTGGCGGAGCACGGCATCCCGGCCTTCATTGACCGGCGTGCACCCCTGTCCTACCATCCCCTGCTGCAGCTGCTGCGCGGCCTGCTGCGCCTGGCTGCCGGCCAGGCGGGCCGCGAGGAACTGGCCGGGCTGCTGCGCTGCGGCCTGTTGCCATTTGCCGAGCCTGACATGCAGCAGGAGGCCGTTGACAGGCTGCTGAAGTATGCTGACGGCCATGGACTGGCGGCGGCCCGCTGGCTGGATGAGCACGACTGGAACTGGCACAGGGAACTGGCAACGGATGAATCACGCGTGCGCTCACGCCGTGACTCGGAGGATGTGCGCCGCGAACTGGCACAGCTGGATGCCTGGCGCCGGGAGCTCGTGGCCCCGGCACTGCAGCTGCGCGAATACCTGGGCTGTGACGGAGCTACGCTTGCCGGGCTGGTTGGCTGCCTGCGCGACTGCCTGCCCGCGACGGATGATGCACGCCTGGAGCGCCCTGAGGATGCCCTGGTGGCCAGCCGCGTGCTGGAACTGCTCACCGAGATGGAACTGCTGGGGAACGCGTTGCCATTGCGGGGCGCGGCTGCCCCGGAGATGCGTGAAGTGCTCAACTGGCTGGAGTATGGCTTCAGCCGCCTGCAGCAGGCCATGCCCCCCCTGCGCCAGGAACACCTGCTCGTAACGGAAGTGGATCGTGGCCGGCACCATCCGGTGCGGGCCAGTATCCTGCTCGGGCTGGCCGATGGCAGCTGGCCGGCCCAGGCGCAGGCCAGCCCCTGGTTCAGCGACAGCCAGCGTGAACTGATAAACGGCAGTGACAGGCTGCTTTCCGTGGGCAGCCGCGAGGACTGCCAGCGCGAACCCTGGCTGGCGATGATCGCCCTGACGCGCGCCGCTGAACAGCTGCACCTGCTGCGACCGGGGGCTGACAGCGAGGGCCGCCAGCGCCCGGCATCGCCCTGGTACCGTGGCCTGCTGGCCTGGAGCGGGCGCGAGGAACGGATGCTCAGCCAGGAGAAATCCATGGAGCTGTCGGAGATCGAGAGTGAAAGTGACCTGGTGCTGGCCCTGGCCCTGCGGGGCCAGTCCACGGCTGACCTGCCGGGGATCTCTGAGGGACTCAGGCGGGCGCTGGACTGGGCGGCCCGCTGGCGGTCACGGCGCGACAGCACGGACTACCTTGACAACACAATCCTGACAGCCCGCAGCGCCGGGAAGGCGCTGTCCTGCAGTGCAACGCGCCTGGAGAACTTCGCGGCCTGCCCCTACAAGCACTACGTGCGCTACTGGCTGCGCCTCGATGAGGAGCGGGAGCCGGCCTTTGACGCCCTGACACTTGGCAATATGTACCACAGCGTGTTTGAGCGCACGGTGAACCGGCTGAATGCGGAGGGCTTCGACTGGCTGGGCAGCGACTGGCAGCATATCAGTGAATACAGCCGCGCGGAACTGCTGCAGCTGCGCACGGAACTGCAGCGCGAGACCGCCCGCGAACGCGTGGACTACGTGCTGGACCGCGCCGGGATCCTGCTTGAACAGCACAGCCGCCGGATCGCGGCCTGGCTCAGTGACAACGGTGCGCGCCGGCCCCTGCAGACTGAACTGCGCTTCGGGGGCAGTGGGGCCCAGTTGCCGCCGTACATCCTGGAGACCGCCAGCGGTCCGATCCGCATCAACGGCTTCATTGACAGGCTGGACAGTGACGAATCTGGCAACGCCACGGTGATTGACTACAAGCTGGGCTCCCGCAGCCAGGCCTGGAACAGGCTGCTGGCCGGCTACCAGCTGCAGCTCTTCGTGTACATGCTGGCCATCCGCGGCCACAGTGTCAACGGCAGCCCCGCGCTGGAACCGGCGGATGCGGAATTCCAGCCCGTTGAAGTGCAGTGGGACAGTTCCGGGCTTGCCGATTTCAGTGCCAGCCAGGCGCTCAAGCCGGCCGGACACAGGAACAATGACACACCGGAAAACCGCCGCGAGCTGCATGACTGGGCCCTGGAGCAGACAAAGCGTGTGCTGCGGGAACTCGGTGGCCGGCTGCTCAGTGGCGAGGTCCGGGCCTGGCCGCTCAGTGACGGGCGCAACTGGACGGCCTGCAACGGCTGTCCCAGCCGGGCGGTCTGCCGCTTCGATCCGGTGGCCGGGGACAGCTACCGCGAGATGCTCCCGGATGGCAACCAGGCACTGCAGAAACTGATACTGGAAGGCTCGCATGACTTCAGCGGGTCAGCCCTGGGCAGCCTCTCCGCCCCGCAGGAGGACGAGGATGCCTGAGCGGCAGTGGACGCCTGAGCAGTTGCAGGCCATCACGGTACGTGACCGTGAACTGGCTGTCGGTGCGGCGGCGGGTTCCGGCAAGACCGCGGTGCTGATCGAGCGCGTACTGCGGGCCGCCCTGGGACAGGGCGCTGACGGCCCATTGCCAGCGGTGCCGCTGGACCGCATGTTGATTGTCACCTTCACCCGGGCCGCCGCTGCCGAACTGCGGGCGCGGCTGCACATGGCGCTGACGGATGAACTGTCCCGGCGTCGGCAGGCCGGGCAGGACACCGTTGACATCCGCGAGCAGCTGGGCCTGCTGCCGGCGGCGCGCATCAGTACGATCCACAGCTTCTGCAGTAACGTGATCCGCAGCTACGGCCACAGCACGGGAATTGCCCCGCGCCGCCTGCTCAATGAGGATGAGGCCCGGCTGGCCCGCCACGAACTGGCAGGGGAACTGCTGGACAGGCTCCTGGCCCGCGATGATGAGTACGGACGGCAGATGCGGGAGCTGGCCCTGGCCTGGGGTGGCAGCGAAGGGGTCGGCCGGGAGGACATCCGTGAGGGTGAGCGTGGCAGCAGCCTGCGCCGTACGGTGCTGCGCCTGGCGGACTTCCTGCGCAGCCTCGAGGACCCGCAGCGCTGGTGGGAGGAACTGTGTTCGCCGATTGAGCTGGATCCGCAGGCCTGCGATCCCGCCCATCCGCTTCTGCAGGCGCTGGAAGCCAACCTGCGGGACTGGGCGGATGAATTCCTCAGGCAGGACAGCCTCTCGGAACAGCGTCTGGCGCAAAGCTATCCGGAGGCCGGGTTCCTGAAGATCATCCGCAGGCGGCGCGAAGTCCTCAGGGGACTGACCCTCGCCGGGGGCTGGGAGGCCTGCCACGCACAGCTGCTCGGACTGCTGGAGAAGCAGGACTATCCCAAGGGGCATCCGGACCACATTTCCGGCAAGCCCAGCCTGCTGACTTCACAGGCACGCGACATTGACAAGGAAGATGACTTCACGAAGTCCTGGATCAAGGCCCGCAATGAGCCACTTGCCAAGCGGGCTAAGGACTGGATGGACTACCTGGCCCGGCCCTGGGATGAGGTTGCCAGCCAGGAGAACGCTGCGCGCGGGCTGCTCACGGCCCTGCGCCAGGCGACGCTGGACCTGCTAGCGGAATTTGACAACTACAAGCAGGGCCGCGCCCTGATGGACTTCTCCGACCTGGAGCACGGAGCCTTCGGGATCCTCTGCCGACGCGAGGCCGACGGCAGCCTGGCGCGCGACCCCCAGGGGGAACTGCTGCCCTCCGACAGCGCACTTGAACTGCGCAGCCAGCTGCAGCTGCTGATGGTTGACGAGTACCAGGACACCAATCCGCTGCAGGATGCCATCCTGCGCCTGGTGACCCCGGCCCCGGTGGGCACGGGCCGCCCGGCCTTCGTGGTCGGGGACGTGAAGCAGAGCATCTACGCCTTCCGGCTGGCGACACCCGGCCTGTTCAGCGAGCGCCTGCGGGAACTGGGCAGCGGCCGCCCTGACGGGCTGGCCATCACACTCAACCGGAACTTCCGCAGCCGCCGCAGCATTGTCAACGGTGTCAATGCCATCTTCAGCGGCCTGCTGACGGAGGACTTCGGCGGGCAGGACTACGCTGCCAACCGGCTGGTGTTCGGCGCGCGCTATGAGGAAGCCGGCGGAGCGGGGGAGCAGGGCAGCGAACTGAAGCCGCGGCTGCATCTCGTCCACTTTGACACAGGCGCTGAAGATGATGAATCCGCTGATGGCAACCTGCAGAAGGACCGCCTGGTCTACCGGCGGGTGGCCGGGATCCTGCGCGGGATCCACGCCGGGGCACAGCAGGTCACGGATCCCCACGACGGCAGTTCCCGGCAGCTGCGCTGGGGTGACATGGTGGTCCTGCTGCGCAGTACCAGCGGGCGCAGTGAAAACCTGCTCAGCGAACTGGAACTGGCCGGGGTGCCGGCCTATGCCCCCGGCCGCAGTGGCTTCTACGAGCGCCCGGAGGTCAGCGACGTGCTGTCCCTGCTGCGCGTGGTTGACAACCCCCTGTCCGACATCCCGCTGGCCGCGGTACTCAGTGGACCGGCGCTGGGACTGGATGTCAACGAGCTGGCCCTGCTGGCCCTGCAGCCCGCGGACCAGCCGCCCCTGGCGCTCTGGGACCGCCTGCAGGCCTTTGTCGGTACACCGCCGGAAGCTGGCGGGGAGGATCTGGCGGCCCGCCTGCGGGATTTCCTCGATCGTCTGGCGGGCTGGCGCAGCGTGGCCCGCAGCCTGCCCCTGGGGCAGCTGCTGTGGCAGCTCTACAATGAGGCCGGGCTGCTCGCCGCCGCCGCCTCCCTCGAGCGTGGCAGCCAGCGGATTGCCAACCTGGCGGTGCTGCATGAGATGGCCCGGGGCTTCGAGCAGAATGAACGCCAGGGCCTGGCCCGCTTCCTGCACTTCCTCGAGCACAGCCGGCGCAGTGCCGGCGACCTCGGGGAGGCCCCGCTGCTCAGCGAGGCCCAGGATGTTGTCAGGGTGATGACGGTCCACCAGGCCAAGGGTCTCGAATTCCCCGTGGTAGTGCTGCCGGATGTCCACCGGAACTTCAACATGCAGGATCTTGGCAACGACGTGATCTGGGAACGCCGGGCCGGGATTGGCGGTCGCTATGTCAACCTGCGGGGCTCGGACCCGCTGCGCTGCGAGACCATCGGCCGCCGGGTGGCCGGCCAGGCCCTGAGCCGCCAGATGGCAGCGGAGGAACTGCGCATCCTCTACGTGGCCCTCACCCGGGCCCGCGAGCGGCTGGAACTGGTGGCCGCAGTCAGGCAGGACTATGCCGACAGGCTTTCGGACAGCCATCCGGGACCGCTGGCAAAGCGTGCCCTGGACTGGATCGGCCCGCAACTGGCAGGTGTGATCAGCCCGCAGCGATTCAGTGGAGGAGCCAGCTGGGATGTACTGGACAGCCTGCCCACAGTGGATGAAGGGACCGCTGCAGGCAGGGAGGATCCCCCTGACCCGCAGGAACTGCAGCAGGCCCTGCAACGTGTGGCCTGGCGCAATCCACTGGCGGCGCTGGCAACGCTGCCGCGCAAGCTGGCGGTGACAGAGATTGAGCGGCTGGCCAATCCGCAGGAGGATGCGGACACGCAGGAGGCAGCGGAGGAGGAAAGCCTGGCAGCATTCCGGCCGGCCCCGGATCCGCTGGCGCGCGAGGCCGCAATGCGCTACGGTACGGCGATGCACCTGCTGATGGCCCAGCTTGACCTGCGGCAGCCACCAGATGAACTGGGGCTGGAGGAACTCGTGCAGCGCCTGCTGGCAGAGGGCCTGCTGGATGATGAACTGGCGCCGCGCCTGGACCGTGATGCCCTGCTGCGCTGCAGCAGAGAGCTGCGTGCCAGTGGAATACTGGAGGGCCTGCGGCTGCACAGCGAACTGCCGGTGTCCATTTCCCTGCCAGCTGCCGCGCTGGGTCTGCTGCCTGCCGGTCTCTCTGCGGAGCAGGCGCCGGATGCCGGGGAACTGATTGTGCAGGGCACACTTGACCTGCTCGCCGTGGGGGCTGACCGCCTGCTGGTGCTGGACTGGAAGACTGACCGGGCCGGGCCTGATCTGCTGCTGGAGCGTCATCGAGCACAGCTGGGCTGGTACTGCCGGATGGCCCGGGCCATGTTCCCCGGGCACAAGGTGCAGTGGGCAATCTACGGCTTCAGCGGGGCCGGCCTGCTGGGTCCGTTTGACTGGAATGAATGAAGCTGCCCTGCCGCGGGTAATCAATATCCGTTATAGAATCAATCTCCCCAATGGATCCTTACCGCACAGTCCGCGATTTCCTGCTGCGTCAGCTTGATGCCACTCGCCTGCTGGCTGTGCTCGGCGTGGCCATTGGCTGTGCCAACATCATTGCCCTGATCGGGGTGACGGATACGGCCAAGTATCAGACATTCTCAATCCTGCGTGATGTGGGTGCCAACACCCTGTTCATCACGAGCTTCGTGGAAACCGGGGATGAGGAAGCCCCCCAGCGCAGCCAGGCCATGGCCTTCCTGCCGAAGGACTATCCCGCCGTGGCCCGGGCCAACCAGAATGTGGACCTGGCGGCCGGAGTGCTGCTCATGAGCGGGCATGTGGGCGTGGGTACCGAGCGGATCTATACGACCATTGAGGGTGCCGAGCCGGATTACACGGAGATCCGCGGCCACGGTGTGGAACAGGGGCGCTTCCTCAGCCAGGCGGATGAAGACAGCGCAGCACTGGTCTGCTGCCTTGGGTATGAACTCACGACAGAGCTGTTCCCCGCGGGGGGCGATCCGCTCGGGCAGGAGCTTGTGCTCAAGGGCCAGCGCTTTGAAATCGTCGGTACGATGATCGAGAAGGGCCTCGTCGGCATTGAGCGGATGGATCATCGTGTTTTCATCCCGCTGAGCGTCTGCCAGGAGCTGTACAACACTCCGGGGGTGCATACCGTGCTGGCGCGGGTCAGTGACAGGGCGGATCTGGCCGTCGTCAAGACGGAACTGGAGACAGAGCTGCGCCGGGCATCCGGCTTCAGCGAGGAGCAGCCCTCGGACTTCACCGTGGCCAGTGTGGAGGACCTGACAGGCATCATTTCCTCGACCACGGGGATCTTCGAGTTCCTGCTGGTCGGCATTTCCAGCGTGGCCCTGCTGGTGGCCGGCATCGGCATCATGAACGTGATGCTGATGCAGGTGATGGGCCGGACCCGTGAGATCGGTGTGCGGCGCGCCGTTGGCGCCCGACGCCGGGATATTTACCGTCAGTTCGTGGAGGAAGCTGTGGTCCAGACCCTGATGGGAACTGCCCTCGGGGTGCTGCTGGGGATCTGGGCGGCCCGGGCCTTCCTGCTGTACATGGACTGGGTGCCACATCTGACGACGGCCACAGTCCTGCTGGCGGTGTTTTTCACACTTGTCAGTGGCCTGCTGTTCGGGCTGTACCCGGCGCTGTATGCCTCCCGCCTGAAGCCGATAGACTGCCTGCGCTACGAATGACCCCGGCAGCGGCACTCACGAAGCAGTGCTGCACATTGCCCGCGCGGGGATATAATGCAGGGATGCGCATCATGCTGATCAGTCTGCTGGCAGTCTGCAGCGCCCTGCTGGGTGGCTGTCCGGGCAGCATTGCCATGCCCCTGCCGGATGGCAGCGGCCAGGGCGAATACATCGGGCAGTTTCTGGATGACACCGGCACGCTGGTGCTCGGCAGCTTTGAGATGGAGATCGCCGACACCGGTGCGATGGAAGGCGACGGAAAACTCAACAACCGCGACGTGGAACTG
>JAHEFU010000292.1 GCA_024645305.1 Planctomycetales bacterium | reverse complement strand
GATGATGTTGATCGTCCGTCCCAGGACCAGTAGGATGATGAACACTGTGATCAGTGAAACCGGGATGGTCACGATCACGATCAGGATCGGGCGGGCCCCGCGCAGGAACAGGGACAGCACAATGGCTGCCAGCAGGGCCCCGAACAGCAGGTTGTTGCGCACGAGGTTGATGGCTTCCTGGATGTAGCCCAGCTCGCTGTAGGCCTCCTGGATCTCGATCTCGATGCCGCGTTCCTTGAAGTCCTGGTTGTACTCGGCGATCACCCCCATCACACCCTTGATGGTGTCAACGGTGTTAGCCCCGCTCTGGCGGCTGACACCGATGGCGACGGTCGACTTGCCCTTGGCCTTCACGAATCCACGCTGGCGTTCCCGCCCGTCGACGACATTGGCGATGTCCCCGACCGTGGTCGTGCCCCGCGGGTCATGGCGCACGACTGTGTTGCGGATGTCATCAAGTGACTCGTACTTGCCCATGGTGCGGACGATCAGCTGGGTCTCCCCTTCGTCCAGGTAACCGCCGCGCACATTGCGGTTCTCACTTCTGATCCGGCCCCGCAGTTCCTGCACGCTGATGCCGCGCAGGGTCATCTTTTCCAGGTCGGGCTCAACCACGATCTGGCGCTCGCGGCCTCCCGCCACCAGCAGGGATCCGACACCCGGCAGGCGCAGCAGGCGCGGTTCTATCACCTGCTTGACGAGGTCATACTTATCGTCAACATCGGCCTCACCGCCCAGTGAGATCCACATGATCTGTTCGTTCTGGGCCGCACTGACGAGGGCTATCACCGGGCCGGCGATCTGGTTCTCATCGGGCAGGTCGGTGACCAGGTTGACCGCCTGCTGCACATCCAGCAGGGCACGGTTCTTGTCGACGTTTTCCACGAACTCCAGGTTGATGCTGCTGTAGCCGTCGTTGCTGGAGCTCGTGATGCGCCGCAGGTCGTTGATCGTGTTTAGCTGTTCTTCCAGCTTGTTCGTGATCTGGTCCTCGATCTCGATCGGGCTGGCACCGAAATAGAAGGTCTGGACGCTGACTTCCGGCGGTTCGATGGCCGGCTTGAGCTGGATCGGGATCTGTCCCATGGCAATCGAGCCGAAGATCAGCAGGATGATCACACCGACGAGTGTCGCGTAGGGATTGGAAATCGCGGCCTTGATCATCCCGCGCTCTCCCCGTTGCAGGGATTGCCAGCACCGGATGCATCATCCACCGGGGCAATCTCCGGATCACCCGGTGCGGTCGCCGGAGGCATGCCCCCCGCTTCCCCATCTGCCGGAGGACCGCCCTCCCCGCTGCCACCCATGCCACCGGGTGGCATCAGGTTGACGGGAATCAGCTTTGCCGTCGGATAGACCTGCTGCTTGCCACGGGTCACAACCATCATGCCCGGCTTTAGGTCCTCGGCGGTGACGACAACCATGTTGTCAAGCCGGGCCCCGGTTTCGATGATCACCTGGCGGGCCGTGGCATTCATCGGGTTTTCCGGGTCGGTGTCCATCACCCAGCAGACAGTGCCAAGTGGTGCCTGGATCACGGAGTCCATGTTGATCATCATCGTGGGCACGGGGCTATCCCGCAGGATCCGCCCCTCCACCGTCATGCCGGGCATGATCCGCTCATCGCTGACATGCACGCGCAGGGGGAACTGGCGGGTCTGTTCGTCAGCTGCGGGTGAGACGCTGATCACACCCCCGTGGAAGATCTCGCCGGAAAAGGCCGTGAAGCGCATCTCCACATCGTCTCCGGGTGCCACATTGCCAAGTTCCTCCTCAGGCAGGTTGAACCAGGCTTCCGTGACTCCGGCGTTGACTACCTCAACGAGAGGGGTGCCGGGCCCGACATACTGGCCGATCTCGACCATCAGGTTGCTGACAATGGCATCGAATTTCGGGCTGAGCACAGTGCGTCCGGCGGAAATCCGGCTGCTGTCCAGGTTGGCCTGGGCCATGTTGACGGCGGCTTCTGCAGCCCTGAGGTCTTCATCGCGTGTGCCGGCCTGCATGGCCAAGAGCACCTGTTCAGAGGCATTGTAAGCCGAGCGGGCTGTTTCGGCCTCTGTCCGGGCTGCGATCAGGGCCGTTTCGGCGATGATCCCGCCCTTCGCCAGGGCTTCCATCCTTGCCAGATTGTCCTCGGCCTGCTGCATCCGGGCACGAGCCGCTTCCAGCTGGGCCTGCTGGGCACGGATGTCCTCTGGTCTGGGACCGTTTTGTGCCTTGCGCAGGTTTTCCCGGGCCTGGGCGAGGGCCGCTTCAGCGGCATGGACTGCGGAATCATATGTGGAACCATCGATGCTGATCAGCCAGCCGTCGGACACCGCATGCCGTTCACCGACACGATGGCGGATGCCCGTCACGCGACCGGCGACTTCCGCAGCCAGCGTTACACGCTGTTCAGCCCGGGTCTCGCCAATGAGGTCTATGGCCGGGGCGTAATCCACCAGCTGTACCGGTTCCACGAAGACTGCCACGGGTGGCGGGCCATCACCCATGCCTCCCATACCGCCTCCTGCATCCTGTTGCGGTCCACGGTTGCAGCTGCAAAGCAGCAGCATGGCGATCAATATCCCTGTGAATCTTCCCATCTTGCTTCCCTGACCCGGGTTTACAGCTGCAGTCACTGGAGCAGCTGCAATTGTCGTTTAATACCCGGAGACTGTACCTATAACTTTATTGAACTGGTTTGACTCGCAGATTTTAGTAGCTGACACTCACAGGGCCGCAAATGCCGGCAAAATGAGACAGTTAGCTTCCTTCGGTTTCCATTCCGTAACCCTTTGACTGGGAGCTGCGCCAGGCAGCATGCTGTTCGTTGAAATCGTCGCGCAGAAGACCCATGAGATGTACATTGTGATACGAGCCCTGCTTGTACACATGA
>JAHEFU010000291.1 GCA_024645305.1 Planctomycetales bacterium | reverse complement strand
TGATCTCAGGCTCCTGTGCTTCGCCATTGAGCAGGAAGCTTCCCTGCCCCTGACCGGCACCGTCGAAGCTCAGACCACTCTCCAGCATGATGTATTGCTTCACCGCCGGGAAGTCCCGGTACAGTTCTACGGACAGCTCCGCGGATTGGATGGTAAAGGTTTGCCCCGGTACAGGCACTTGCGCCAGTGCAGGAGCAGCATGTTGCAGCGCCAGCAGCAGCGAGATGAGACTTATGTAGCGATAATTCATGCCAGACTTCCCCGATATGGCCTGATGCGATTATAGCCCGCCCCCCTCTGACAGTTCCGGGCAGAGACAGAGACATTGCTGTAACATTAAACGGTGCAACTCCCCAACAGACTTTTCCACTTCTGCCTGCTGCTGGCGATAGCTGGCTGCGCAGCCACGAATGGGCTGGGCGATACTCCAGCAGAGCAGCAAGCAACTTCATTCCTGGAAGTACATGCTGCCAGCCCGCCTGAACAGTCCATGCTGCAGGACATGCTGGACTCCGAGCTCAGGCGGCTGGGAAAGGATCCCGCTCGGGTGGCCAGTGCAGTCCCTGGAAGTGGCGGTGCCGTCTTCAACCTGCAGGCCCGCCTCGTGGATGCGGACAACAATGAAGAGGGCGAATCCGTGGACCTGAGCTGGACCTACAGGAATGTGGGGGATTACGACCAGAACGGCCTGGTGAATGTTTCTGACCTTACGCCACTGGCACAGTACTGGCAGAAGCAGGCGATCTATGATGACCCGGCAATCCACGGCGGGCTGAAGTACTGGCCATCAGGGCTGCCCCTGGCGGATGGCGGGGTGGGGGATACGGATCTCCCCGCTGCGGGTAGTGGGGCTGATAACTGGCGCATTGCCATGGTGGACGGGGATGCGAATGGCCTGGTCAGCCTCAGCGACATCACTCCGATCGCGGTGGCCTTTAATGCGGATGTGGGCAGCTATGCCGTCTATCGGAGGGAACAGGGGACGGAGGAATTCCTGCTGGTTGGCAACACCGATCTGATCAAGGCTGGTCCCGGCCGTCCACTCACGCTGAACTACAACGACCCGCTGAATGTGGAGGATCGTGGAAAACTCTGGGAGTATGTTGTCCGTCCCCGGGAAGGGGCGGGCAGCGCGGAGGGACCGGACAGTAACCCGGCGCTGGCCATTTTTGCCGATGATTCCATTTACCCGCTGGCGGAGATGCTTGCTGATAAAACGGATGGGCTGATCCCGCTGGAGGTCCATTTCACGGCCATTACAGAGGCCGCCCCCCTGGGCAGCATTGTCAACCATGAATGGGACCTGGATGGGGACGGAGATTACGAACTGCAGACCGGTACGGGCACGGAAACTGACTTCATATACCTGAGCAGTGGGGTGTACATCGCCCGCCTGCGGGCTACGGACGACGGGGGCCGCACCGCGATCGCCGGCAAGGTCATCACGGTTGGGACGGCACCGGTTGCCATGCTCAAGGCAGATCCCCCGGGAGGCGAGGTGCCCGTGCGTATCAAGCTGGATGGACGTACCAGCTACAGTGAATTCGGCACAATCGAGAAATATGAATGGGACACCGATGGTGACGGGGATTTTGAGGTGGACAGCGGCCCGGTCCCGGAACTGAGCGTGGACTTCGACCAGCCAGGGTTTGTCAACGTGGGACTGCGCGTCACCGATGACATCGGGCTTACTGCAGAGGTTCAGCTGGAACTTGAGATGACTGACGATTACGATGAGGTTGAGCCCAACCATGTGGCGGAGCTGGCCAGTCCGCTGCCGACACTTGTGCTTGATGCAGCTCCGTTTGTCGTGCATGGGAATGTTGGTGCTGGTGGCTACAGTGGCGACCAGTCGGACTGGTACAGCTTCGGCGTACCTGGCGGCTGCGAGTTGCAGCTGACCGCCGAAACCAGCGGTCTGGATCCGATCCTGCGCGTGAGCATTGTTGATACTGATGGAGTGCTGGTGCTGGATTCAATCAGCAACCTCGAGAGCATCCAGCAGACCAGTCGCGGGCTGCGCGGTGCCGGGGAATACCACCTGCATGTCACTAACGAGCATACGATCACCGGCCTGGACTATGACTACAGCCTGTCTCTGCAGATTAGCGCACTGAGCCTCGATGAGAGTGAGGACAATGATGCGGCGGCGGGCGCGGATCCGCTGGGCAGCCTGACAACCAGTATCCTGCCGGGTGTCTGGGGCAGTCTTGGCCCTGATGGTGAGGACGGCGATGATGAGGACTGGTGGTCCTTCACGATAGTAAACGCCGACGATTACTCATTTGGCCTGGACTTCTTCCATGCTGAAGCGGACCTGGAACTGGCCCTGTATGATGCCACGGGTGATGTGCTGTACGGGGTTAGCGAAAGCGTGACCAACCGGGAGCGCATCGACCTGGCGCTGGAACCGGGGGAATACCGGCTGCGTTGTTATCGGCGAGACGGTGGCACTGCCTTCTACCAGCTGTCACTGTTCTTCACACCCTGACCACCGCGCAGTTACGGTCCGTATGGGGATCAGATGCCCACGTAGCGATGCCACTCGATGCTGCTGACATACCATTCACTTGTGGCATTGTTCCAGGTGAGCTTGGGTATCACGAGGATCACGCTGCCCTGCTTGCCGTTGACGACATAGGCGTTGCTCCATTCCGCACTCCCTACCGGGAACAGTGGAGCATCCAGGGGGATTGCCATCGGCAGGGCCGGGCTGCCGGCGAACTGGAATGGCCGTTTGCGCAGGTAGTTGTACTCAACCGCCTGCGGATCCGCCACGACCCCCATGTCATAAAGACCTGCGCCATTGGCAACACTCAGATTCGCTGTCAGGGCTGCACCGAACGTTGGCCGCTGGTGGGTCAGCACGATGTCAAACGGCTC
>JAHEFU010000096.1 GCA_024645305.1 Planctomycetales bacterium | reverse complement strand
AACGGAGCAGAGCCTGCAAGCCCCCGTTCAGGAAGCAGTGAGTGTTGATCTGACTGACATCCTGCAGGATCTGACCCAAGCTGAAACACCTGAGGGAGTGGACGATGCTGTCTTCCGTGAGTTAAGTGAAGCACTGGCACAATCCCTCCGGCAGTACCACGCTGATCGCATCACCAGTGCGCCACCGCTGGGAGTGGCCGGACGTGTCACTGAGCTGTCATTCTCGGAGGGAGTGCTGCGCTGGACCTATCGCAACGCCGGAGACTACAACAACGATGGCCAGGTGACCATCAACGATTTGACCAACATCGGGATCAACTACAAGAAGACGCCGCTGTCCGCTGACTGGCAGTCAGCCCGCAGTGCAGATGGCAATGGCGACGGGGAAATCAATATCGGTGACATCACGCCGATCGGCCAGAACTACCTGTCTGATGTGGCCGGCTACCGGATCCTGCAGGGTGCGGACGCCGATTCCGCATTGACGGAAATCTCTTCCATCGAGCTGGGTGCTGCTGTGGCTGATTCGGATCCGCTGATGTTTGAGCTGGCCATCAAGCCGGGGTCGCTCAGCGGCCAGCTGTTTGTGCAGCCATATGATGCGGCCAATGCACCCGGCGCCCTGAGCAAGGGCATCCCCGTCGGCGGAGGGACTGCACTGGACAGTATCCCCGGCCCGAGCGGGGACCCGCTGGCCGACCATCTGGCGATCATCTCCCCCCCGGCCCCGCCAGCCAGTGATTTTACCCAGGACACTGCACGCAGCGGACTGTTCATCTCGCGGACACGCTTCCTGGTCAGCATGCAGCCGGATACGACTGTCGGAGAGGCAAACCTGCTGCTCAGCCAGGTCGGGGGCAGTGTCATCGGCAGCCTGACCGGGATTAACCTGCTTGTTGTTGAAGTGGATGACCCCGGTGACCTAAGCCGAGTACACAGTGCAATCGATACATTCGATGCCAGTCCTGACGTTGTACTGGCGGTCGAGGACTGCCTGCTGTCAACGGTGAGTGTGAATAATCCCAGCAATGACAGCGATTCCAACGTGTTCGGCCTGAGCAACCAGATGGTCCCCAACCCCTGGCAATGGGACTGGCCACCTTCCGAGAACGGTGGAAGTGTCAATGGCAACTGGGGCATGGAGGCAGTCCGCGCTCCCTTCGCCTGGAACCTGTTCGACTACGGCCGGCGCCAGGGTGATCCAGCCCGTGCGGTCATCTTGGACGTGGGCTTCAACAATGCACACAATGATGATGAACTGGACACGCTGTCCCTCAAGACCGTTGATGGCAATGATGTAATCGATGGGGTTTCCGTCGCAGCGCATGGCACACATGTGGCAGGCACGGTTGGTGCGCCGCACTACAACAATGCCGGCGTCGCGGGGATCAACCCGCTTTACCAGTTCATCGATGTGGATGATGATCTGTGGGTCGGTATGACAGCAAGGATCTCCACATTTAACGGGGGAACGTACCAGGGTCGTGAAACCTGCTTTGACAGCACAATTTTCGACATTTACTTCGCCTGGAATGAATGGGATGACACCGTAGTTGTCAACACCAGCCTAGGTTACAACTGGGCTCAGTCTGGGATAGATACGGCCGCCACCAGCCAGGCGCGGGAGCTGGCCCGCGAGCAGGGCATGATCATGAGATACATTGCCTCCGTCGAGAGTGACAAGCTGCTGTGTACGGCAGCTGGTAATGACAGTGCAACCTTCAGGGGCTGGCCGGCTGAGCAGGAAGCAGTCTGGGCCAGCCCGATGTGCTGGGCCGCCCTCGATCCCGAAGTCGCCTGGCCGGGCTTCCTGGATCTCGGACCCTCGCCGAACATCATCGTTGTGGAATCCACCCAGGCGATCGTGGCCGACAACTCTCTGGGTGAAAACAGCTGGATGTATACAAAGAGTGACTTCAGCAATCCCGGCGGACATGTCTCCGCCCCGGGCTCAGACATCCTCAGTGTGGTTGGCAACAACCTGAACGACCGGAACGGGTTTGCCTACCAGGACTATGAGACGTTCGGCGGGACTTCCATGGCCACCCCGCTGGTGACGGGTCTAGTCAGCTACATCGCCAGCCTCGCACCTGAGCTGGACGCTGCACAGCTGCGCTCACTGATCTCCGATGCCGGCAACACCCACCCCGTGGCCCTTGAACAGGGAGCCACGCTGCCCACCGGCATCACCGCCCCGGCACGCCAGGTGGATGCCTTCGCCGCTGTCACGGGCATTGATGACAAGCGTGGCAACCGCAGGATCCAGCAGGCCCTGGTGGATGTGGATGACGGTACACGTGACGGGAACCTCCGCATGAAGGTATCCGACGAAGCCGGCCATACCAACCCGCCGGACCCGGATCCCGACGACATCGTGACTGCGGACCACAGGCGCGGTGACGGCGAGACCACCATGAAGGACTTCCGCGCCTTCCGGGACGCCTGGCTGTATGCCGCCTACGATCACTTCAGTGCGGAAGTCGACCTGGATGGCGCCAGGGAGCACTTCAAGAAGGATTTCAACCTTGATGGGGCAGTGCAGAACATTTCACGCTCCGGAGATGCCGTCAGCCCGCCCCACCCCGTGGACATCAGCACGGCCACTGTGCTCAATGACGTGATATTCGAGGAGCGATTCTCTCGTTACGACTTCAACGGTGACGGGCAGCTGGATGACTGGTCCGCAACCGCACCATACCGGGTAGCCTGCACCAGCCCGCAGGGCAATAATCTCTCAAGCAGCGTCAACCAGGTGCCGGGCATGGTCCGGGACCTGGATGTGCTGGCCTCCGCCGGCAACTGGCAGCAGCGTGACATCATGTATGAACAGAATACACAGCCGGAATATTTCGAGAACATCTCCGTGCTGCCCGCCAATGAAGGCAATGTTGCCAGCAAGCACTGGTCGCCGAAACGCTACCTGCTGGCCAACCGTGACAGCAACGCCAATGTTGCCCAGGTATTCAAGGATACTCCGGACTACCTGCAGTCCTGTGACATCCACTTCAACCTGGACTGGAGCTACCTGCTGCTCGGCGGCAGCAATACGGTTGACATAACGGTCACCAGCGAAATTGACGGTGTTGTGGCTCCCTTTGTGCGCAGTGCCACATTCACTCCTTCCGACCCCTGGAAATTCGTGCTGACAATGCCGATCTGGACAGATACCGTCAATGTCAGCTGGTCGAGCAACGCCGGTTTCAACAACAGCAGTGATCTGAATGTCAAACTGGGAAGCGATGTACCCTACCGCATCAACAGCTTCTTCCAGATTCCCAGCATCACCAAGACTTACACCGGGGTTGTCCCCCGCTTTGAGCCCGTGCTGTGGTACCGCTTCCTCGGACCGGGGGAAGGCTACCGCCTGCACACCATCTTTGCCAGGGAAGACGGCAGCGGTAACTTTGACATCAACTACAGCATGATGCAGTCAACAGACGGAAACTGGACAGATCCCATGGTGGTTGCCAATGTGGAGGAGCTGGGACTGATGGCAGGAGCCGATCTCTACGGCTTCCCCGCGATAGTCTACACCGATGGCAATGGCAACCTGGAATTCAAGAGTTCCACTGACGGGCAGGACTGGAACAGCCTGGACCGGACTATCGACACTGGTGCTGATTATGACATGAGCCAGATCGGATTCCTGCAGCATGATGCTGAGCAGAACTTCATCGTCTGGAGCAAGGATAACGGCAGTGGTGGCAAAAGCGTCTACTACTCCCGTGCAAATGACTACACGTCATACACATTCAGTAATCCAGTGGAAATCGGTATGGGCACTGCACCTGCCATCGCCAGCACGGGTTCCGTTGACGGGCTGTTCCTCGTGATGTTTGATCAGCTTGCACCGGAAGTCAATGGAGCGCTGAAACTGCATCAGTGGAGTACTGATATGGCCAGCTTTGGTGTACCGCAAGCCCTGCCGATGGACGGGCTGCAATGGAGTCCCGGAGAACAGCTGTCCGGAGACATCGGCAGTTTCAACAGCAAGGCGGCAATTGCCCTGCGCCTTGGCGATAGTCTCTACTGGTTTGATGGGATTGACGGTGAGAGCATAGATCGCAGGACTGTCGGATCATATGGAGGTACGCTAGCCGACTGGGTCAGGCCCCAGGTTGTCAGTGTGTCCGATAATCCGGCAATGTTCATCCGCGGTCTGATCTACCAGTCCCTGGATCCCACGGGCCTCAGCTGGGAAAGCCCCGTGGTGCTGGACACACAGGGCAATCAGCCTGATGATCAGTTCATGCGAATCCGTGGCCATGAATCCGGACTGTTGTCATTCGAGTACTTCAACCAGGATGCAAGCACATTGGTCATCCAGACGGAATTCCTGCAATAGGCGCTACAGGTAATAATCCAGTATTTATCAAAAACTGGATTCAGAATGTCGCCAACCGGCGCAATCTACAGGATCAATGCCAGGCAGACAACTGCTGCATATCAAGGAGACAGTTTCTGTAACTACTCGAGTGTCAATCCAAACGCATAGACCTTGCCATCCTGGCTGCCGACATACATTGAACCATCTGCGGCGATGGCAGGCGATGAATTGATCATGCCATCCATATCCCTGGACCACTTGAATGAACCATCCGGCCCAACTGCCACCACCTTCGATTGCCCGAGACTGACACCAAAGTAGACAGTGCCCTCTGAATCAATGACAGGAGACGACCACATGTTCCCACCCGGGAAATATTCCCACTTGATGGTGCCATCCGGATTCAGCGCGTACAGATGATTCCCGAAGCTGCCGATGTAAATGGTGCCATCCGCCGCAATTGCAGCCGACGAAACAATTTCAAACTCCGCTTCGAAGCACCACTTTTCACTGCCGTCGGGATTTATGGCGTAAAAGAAATTGTCAGGCGTGCCAACATATATGGTGCCGTCAGTGCCAATTGCCGGAGATGCCCTGATGTTTCCTACTGGAACAAATGTCCACTTGTTGGAACCATTCGGATTTATTGCATGCAGAACGGATCCGCCGATGTATATGGTCCCGTCAGGTGCTATTGCCGGCGAGGATTCAGCGATACCCAAAGCGTTGTAGGTCCACTTTTCGCTTCCATCTGGATTGATCGCGTAAAATTTCGCTGATCCGCAGCCAACGTAGATTGTGCCATCAGTACAAATTGCAGCAGATGAGAGTATGCTGCCTGCTGCCGTGAAGGACCATTTCTCGGTACCGTCCGGATTTATCGCGAAGAATTTCTTGACGCCTGTCCAGTTGCCAACATAAATTGTGCCATCTTCTGCAATGGCCGCTGTGGCCTCCAGCAGGCTTCCGGTTGGGAAGGCCCACTTCTGACTTCCATCCGGGTTGATTGCGTAGAGATTTCCATCATAGCTGCCAATGTATACCGTGCCATCCTCAGCGATGGAAGGTGAGGAAAGCACCAGGCTGCCCGTTGTGAAATCCCATTGGACATTGTCCGTCTGGGGTCCTTGGTATGGACTGCGCCGAGTGTGGCGAATGTCACGGCCCCAGGCTGGCCACGCGGTGTCAAGCTCAAACACTTCATTGACGAGAACCTCGGCAGTGGCAGTATCCTTTCCCCCGGCATTGTCCGTAACACGCACAATCACGACATACAGACCATGCTCGTCATAGACATGCTCAATTGCGGCTGTCACTCCGAAGTCATCGTAAGTTCCGTCACCATCGAAGTCCCACTCATACTTTATGAAATGACCGTCGGGATCATTGCTCGCCGAGGCATCAAGCGTAAATGTGTCGCCAACATCACCGAATTCAGGTGCAATCTGCAGGTCAGCCGTCGGTGTGAGATTCCCCGGTTCCTCATCAAAAACGTCCACCGACACGTAGGCCTTCGCGCAGCCACCCTGGTCGTCCACGATGCCCAGCCTGGCCGTGTGCATTCCGGAACCGATATAGGTGTGCTCAGTGGAGGTGACATACACCAGATCAGCATCCTCCCAGGCTTCGTAAAACCCGTCACCGTCAAAGTCCCAGCCTCCTCCGACAATGCTACCGTCTGAATCAGTACTGTCAGTACCGGAAAAGAATGAGGACAGTGGTGTAAAACCAGAGCTGGGACTGGCTGACGCAATGGCTGACGGCCTGAGATTGTCACTTACCAGCATGCTGACAGACCCGATAACCACAGCATCCGCTTCGGTGCCGAACCCCCGCACAGCCGGTCGGACAATCCCAGGGCTGCTTGTAGCCGGGAAGGCTGTCCCACTGCTGTTGTCAGTCACTTCAAATATGCCGTCGCCATCCATGTCAAGATCGTATAGCTGCCCACCGGCAAAGGTCAATTCAATGCTGTCATGCAAAGGACAGCTGGGATTGGCAAGATTCAGCAACAGTTCGGGTGCATTTCCTGGCAGAGGTATGGTTGACACGGACTCGCTGATCCCGGACTCATTGCCTGCCATGTCAAGTGCTGCCAGTCGCAGGAATATCTCCTGATCCGGCTTGGCAGTAAGCTGATGCGTGGTGCTGGCCACCAGACTGCCAAGCGCAGATACACCAGCGGAATCTCCGTTCACGAATGGATGGTCACTATGGTAGATCCGGTATCCCGCAATGTCATCCGCAGTGACGGAGTTCCATTCCAGCAGCAATCCACCCTGCACAGCAGTGGCGACCAGTCCGGCAGGCACGGGTGGGGCTTCCACATCAAGCGGGTTCCGTACGCTCGTGCCTATGGCAACCACATCTGCGCTGGCTACCCCGGCCACCAGAACCGTCAGGAACATGCTTCCGAGTTGACTTGTGTAGGGACCGTCATGGCGTGGCAGGATCTGGGTATGATTACCAGCGAATGGTCCATGCCACTCCCAGCGCTGATCAGCATAGTTGGATAAACCCAGGTAATACCCCTCCCCTCCCAGCAAATTGACATCCACACTGGCAACAGCTGGCTGGCCACCGAACAGCGGAATTCGGTACATTGCATATGCCAGAGTCCCTGGCAGGCTTTCCACATGGCTCGCTTCCCCAAGGTCTGTGACACCACCGGATTCCCTGAAACGGTCCACGCCGGGTATCAAGTCATGATTCTGTGGCAGAGCACTGGAAACCCGCTCACCCGGAATGAGCCTGCCTTGATCATCCTGGGTCTCCCAGGGCTGCACTCTATCCTCAGGTAACAAAACAGGCCAGTCCCGGGATGAATCCCTGGCAATGGGAGACAGTGCCGGCCTGCTGCTTTCATAATTCAGGGCGTCGGTCCTGGAGCCGGCACAGCTGCTGAATACACTGCACGCGAGCAGACAACAGATGCTGTTTGCAAGTAGGTACTGATTCCTTGTAATCGATGTGGAAGATGGTGCATACATGTGATGTATTCTCCGAGACAAACAGATGACGCTCGGAGGCACCACTGAATGGATGCACTAATCCTAACTGTCCTGTGACTAATATGCAAGTGCAGCGTCCTCGGCCGGTGCTGTTCTGCATAGCTCCGGGTCAAGCGCGTGCTATATCTGCAAAAATTTTCCATGGGACGGATTATTGCTTCGCACTGCTTTAGCGGATGAAGGTCCCGTCCTGCAGTTCCTGAAATGCCTGCCGCAATTCTTCAGGACGATTCATCACGATCGGACCGTGCCAGGCCACCGGTTCGCGCAGGGGCCGACCGCTGACGAGCAGGAAGCGCATGCCATTTTCACCGGCACTGACGACGATCTCGTCTCCGCTGTCAAACAGCACCAGGCTGCGGTCACCGGCGGGGATCAGCACTGCTTCCTGCCCGGGATCCGTTCCCTCGGTCATCACGCCCTGGGGAGCGGAGGCACCTCTGAAGTTCCCGCTGCCTTCGAACACATATGCAAAGGCATGGCTGTCCGTGTTGACAGGCAGGCGCTTTGTCTTTCCGGCTGGAATATTCACATCAACGTAGACAGGATCAGCGGCAATGCCCTCCACAGGGCCTCGCTGGCCCCAGAAGCTGCCGCAGACCAGACGGGCCTGGGTCCCGTCGTCATCTGTGACCGTCGGGATATCGCCAGACTGCATCTCCTGGTAACGAGGCTCTGTCATCTTCAGATGCGCCGGCAGGTTGGCCCAGAGCTGGAAGCCGTGCATCCTGCCCTGTGCATCGCCTGTCGGCATTTCCTTGTGGTAAATGCCACGGCCACTGGTCATCCACTGCACATCACCGGCGCCAATGCTGCCACTGTTGCCCATGCTGTCGCCATGTTCGACGCTGCCAGCCAGCACATAGGTGATCGTTTCGATACCGCGATGCGGATGCCAGGGAAAACCGGCGAGGTAATCATCAGGCCTGTCGTTGCGGAAATCATCGAACAGCAGGAAGGGATCGAAGTCCTTCGTCTTGCCGAAACCGAAGGCGCGATGCAGGTGAACCCCGGCACCTTCCAGTGTGGGAACTGCATCTGTGATGTTTTTGACAGGCCGGATCGACATGCGGGACTCCTTCTCTTGAATATCCTCAGGTTCTACCCTGCAATTGCCTTAACTAATTCAGGAACGAGCTGCCGGACCCGGCTGGTACAAATGAATTACCGTAAGCATTCCAATGGTTATCACACTGCATTTTACGGTGCAGGCTCCGGCGGCCAGGGGTAAGGTAATTCCCGCGTTCGCTGGCCGAGCCAGATCCCTTCGGACTGGCCGCTGACAACGGCCGGGTAGCCACCTTCGGTTTCCAGCGTGATCACATTCCAGGCAGCCAATGCCTGCTGGGGAGCGTATACCCTTTCAACGGGACCCCACTCCGTGCCGTCGGCGTCGTATGCCCAGCGCATGTAGTAGTCCTGCTCGTAGCTCCCCGATCGATAAGTAATTGAGGCAGGGCGTCCGTCCACTACTGCCAGTGGTACATCGAAGTGCAAAGTACCGTAGTAACCGTCCACCCAATCAAACAGCCTGAATGGCGTGGACCAGCTGGTACCTGCAACATCGCTGGCAATGCAGTAGTACATCTGGAAGTAATCCGGCCATTCTGCCTCCTTGCGGAACACAATCGCAGGCTTGCCGTTTACTTCTGCAAGAAATGCGTATTCAACAAATCCGACATCAATGGTGACCGCTTCCTTCCAGCTGCTGGCAGCTGAGTTGGTGGCTTGTATGAAGTAGAGAATCATTGGATTATCCAGATAGTTCCTGCTCATGATGAGCATGGAAGGCAGACCAGCGATATTGACGACGCCCTGGGAGGCATCATTCGCTGCAGCGGACTGCAGCAGGAGCTGACTATCCAACTGCTGCCAGTTGGATGCTGACTGATCCAGGGCCCTGAAGCTTGTCATGTTATAGGTAAAATCAGGCTCCTGGGAGTTGTGATACAGGTTCTTGTTGATGACCAGGGGTCCCGCAGCGGCAGCGCCCAGAGTGGCGAAATTGTTAGAAACCTTCCAGTTGTCTGTTGGATAGACGAGCTGGCCGCTGGAGGGCCAGGACAGCCCGGTGGCGTCATTGGCTATGAACAAGCATGTTTCATCAAACACGGGCCCGTCCTGCTGGGTCATGATAACCGGGGTACCGTCAATCACAGCCATGTCCCGCAGGTATCCGTTGCCATCACTGGACGCGTACACCGTAGTGCGGTCCCACCAGTCAATGGCGTAGCTGTCCTTTGCTACCCGGCCATAGATTGTCTGTCCGCCTGTGCCATTTGGCGTGCAGAAGAAGATGGCTGGCCTGCCGTCCAGCTTCATCGCATGGAAGTTGTCGAAGTCCTCTATGTTTCCACCACCAATGCTGGCCTGCGATTCAATCCGCTGGAAGTACCAGGGTGCAACCGGGTCAACCAGCTCAAACTGGAAATCCCGGATTATCGGAGTCAGCATTGTCTCGTCATAAAACCAGCCAGGGTTGTTTTCATTGAATGACAGGGCCGTGACCCTGATGCTGGAAAAACCCCAGTCCTTAAGGTACAGTCGCATCTCACTGTTGTTGTCAGGCTGGTATCCGTCCTCGATCCTGATTTCCGGGAAGGTCGGTGTATTGACTATCGCTGTAACCCCAATGCTCTGGTTGGCATACCAGTTATGCCCTTCCCTGGCGCTGTCCCAGTCTCCTGGTACCAATGTCTGGCTATACACGTAGTGCAGGAAATCAGGGTCAGCGTAGGCGTGGATTGACATATCCAGCCG
>JAHEFU010000290.1 GCA_024645305.1 Planctomycetales bacterium | reverse complement strand
AATTCGAATCGGGCGAACAGGTCGGACACCAGGGAAGCATTGGCTATGTCGCCATGCACGAAGCTGTAGCGGGAATTGCTCTCCACCGACCGCAGATTCCACGGGTTTCCGGCGTAGGTCAGTTTGTCCAGGTTGACTATTCTGCAGTCCGTTCGGCTGGACAGCAGCCTGAGTACCAGGTTACTGCCGATGAAACCCATGCCGCCTGTAACAAGAATGTTCATGATGTTGGCCGCTCCTGTGCTGAATCAATTATATGCGTGAGGCGAGGGCCGGGCTGGCGTATAATCTGCTGGTGCCTGACCAGATAACGACAATGCTGGAATTGATCCCCATGCTGCATGCAAGCGGATACCTGGATCGCAGCGGAGGAGCCGTGGCATTGCGGGATGAACGGGGATTCCTCGTGAGCCCCGAGAATGCCGGGGAACTGATGCGCTGGGAGCTGAAGGAAGCGGACCTCGTACTGTTTCCGGGCGAGGGTGATGCTTCCATGGCCCGCGCCGGACGCAGACCAAGCCGCATGAACCGCTGGCTGCGCGAAATGCTTGCGGTCCGCCCCGAATGGCGCTGCAGTATCCAGACAATGGGGTGGGGTGCCATGTCATTCGCCCTGGCAGGCCGCGAACTACCCCTGCACAATGTCAGCCAGCAGGTCTACAAGACCATGCGTGGGGGCAGCGTTCCGCTGGTGGCAGCCTCTGCAGATGTGGATGCCCAGGCGGGCCAGCTGCGTGAGGTGGTAGGACGGACCTTTGGCCGCAGCAGCTTCGGTGCAGTGCTGATCGAAGGTGAGGCGGTGGTCATCGCCGGTACGGATACAGCGCTCATTCCCGCCGCCCTGGATACCCTGGAGGGGCTTGCCCGGGCGCAGCAGTGGCTGCTCAGCCCGAAGCACTGACACGAATGTAAAGCTCCATACGCCGGAGTGACTGGGCGGAATTGAATTCAGCAGGTTGAATGCGCCTTACAGGACTCCGAAGTACTTATCCAGTTCCCATGGAGTGACCTGTGTGCGGTAGCTGTCAAATTCCTTGTACTTGATTGCCAGATAGTTGTCCACCAGGCTGTCGCCCAGCAGTTCCCGCAGGAAATCTGACCGCTTGGAGTGGTGCAGGGCCTCATGCAGGTTGGCGGGCAGGCTGCGGATGCCGCGGTTCTCCCGCTCCAGTTCCGTGATGTGGTAGAGGTTGTCCACCTGAGCCGCTTCCAGCTCGAGGCCTTCCTCGATACCCTTAAGGCCGCTGCCCAGCATGCAGGCGAAGGCCAGATAGGGATTGGCTGAAGTATCGGCGCAGCGCAGCTCACAGCGCACACTGTTCTCGCTGCCGAAGGCGAATGCCGGTACACGGACCATCGCTGAGCGGTTGCGGCTGCTCCAGGCAATGTATGTCGGTGCTTCATAACCCGGTACGAGGCGCTTGTAGCTGTTGACCGTGGGGGCATAGAACAGGCAGCATTCCTGGGCGTACTTGAGGATGCCGGCGATGTACTGCTTGGCCGTCGTGCTGAGGAAGGTGGGGTCGGAACTGTCCGCCATGGCATTCTTGCCATCCTTCCACAGGGACTGGTGAACGTGCATTCCGCTGCCGTTGCTGCCGAAGATCGGCTTGGGCATAAAGGTCGCATACGCTCCATGCTGCGCAGCCACTGACTTGACGATGTACTTGTAAGTGATCGAATGATCTGCAATCGCCATTGTCTCGTCGTAGCGCAGGTCGATCTCGTGCTGACTCTCAGCCACTTCATGGTGCTGGTATTCAACTGTGATGCCCAGCTCCTGCAGCTGCTTGATGATGTCGGTGCGAATGGCCACACCGCCGTCCACCGGCGGTCCGGTGAAGTAGCCGCCGTAGTCCAGCGGTTCCGGACCCTCATGTGATTTGAAGAGGAAGAACTCAAGTTCGGGTCCCATATAGGAGTCGAAGCCCATGTCACTGGCTTTCTTGACAACCTTGCGCAGGATGCTGCGGGGATCGCGGTCATAGGGAGTGCCGTCAGGCTTCTCAATGTCACAGAAGAAACGGACACTCTTGGGCTGACCAGGTCCTTCAGGCAGCAGGGCGAATGTAGACAGGTCCGGCCGGGCGGTCAGGTCACTTTCCTCGATAGCATTGAATCCACTGATGCTGGAACCGTCGAAGTGCATGCCTGTTTCCAGGCTGCGGTCCAGTTCAGATGGGGTGATAGCAAATCCCTTGAGATGCCCGTCCAGATCAACGAACCAGTGCCAGATGCACTCCACCTTGTTGTCCTGCACGAACTTCAGGATAGAATCCCGTGTCCAGTTCTCAGCCATTGTTCCTCTCCTCGAAAAGCCGCCAGGATTGATCTCCCGCATGGCTTGTTGGCGCGTATTTTAACATCAGCCGTGCTCTATCCAAACAGGCCGGGCGTCAATTGCGGTCAGTTATAATCCGGCTGTGAAGAAATCCGGGGACAGCCCAGTAATCAGCAACCGCAAGGCCTACCACGACTTTGAAATCGTCGAGGAGATTGAGGCCGGCATTGTACTGGAGGGGAGTGAGGCCAAGTCCATCCGGGGCGGGGGGTTCACCCTGCGCGACAGCTACTGCGACTTCCGGGATGGCGAGCTGTTCCTGTTGGGCAGCAACATTCCCCAGTACGAGAAGACATCCACGCACAGGCCATATGTGGCAGTGCGCCCCCGGAAGCTGCTTTTGCATCGCAACGAACTGCGTAAGCTGGCACGTGCCAAGCGTGAGAAGAACCTGACAATCATTCCGCTCAAGGTCTACTTCGTCAATGGCCGGGTCAAGATCCTGATCGGTCTCGCGCGAGGCAAGCGACAGTATGACAAACGGGTCTCAATCAAGGAAAAGGATGTCAAGCGCGACCTGGAGCGTGCCGGACGGCGCAGCTAGAAATATGCAGGTCCTGCGCAGCTATTCGGAACTGGGGGAGTGG
>JAHEFU010000289.1 GCA_024645305.1 Planctomycetales bacterium | reverse complement strand
GGATGAACTGGGCGATCCGGGCATCACGGTGCAGGCTGAGTGTGTTGTAAACCGTCATCAGGCCCTGGCCCTTGCCCGTATACCCGGGGTCCCACAGGGCACTATGCAGGGTGGCACCGCAGCGCATCAGGCTGGAACGGGGCAGCAGGATCCCGGCGCTGTGCGCGGGGACGCTGACTGTTTCGTTGTAAGTGACAAGATATCCGCCGGGCTGCAGCGTCAGCGGGGAGCCGTCCGCCGGCCAGGCCAGGTCCTGCAGATCGGGCAGCTGGCGTTTTTCGTTACTAAAGTCGAGGACAGCCGGTCCGTTGAAACGCGCAATGCTTCGTACGCTGAAGTCATAGCCACAGGGCTGGCGCTGTACCGCGTCATCCGGAGCACCGGGGAAATCCATTCCCTTGAATAATCTGAGCATGGCGACATTCTAGCTGTTTCTGCTACTATTCAGGAATGTTCAATGCACTACTGGCCGGCATTGTCCTGGTGGCATATGCCGGATACCTCTTCCTTGGCATCAACCAGGGCTTCCCGATCTTCTGGCTCGACTGGCACCCGCCCTACATGCACTATGAAGTGAACCGGGAAGTCAGTGCGGACGTATTCATCCTGCCGATAGTCCTCGGACTGATGGTCGCGATGAACTGGTACCGCAGCAGCATGCGCGGCGAGGCCTGAGCCGGTTCAGCCCCTGCTGGAGGCGGGCATCCCGTCTTCATTGTCGAGATTGATCTCCGCACCCGGGTCGTGCAGTGCGGCTTCCAGGGCGCTCCAGCCGCACATCGCACAGCGCACCCTGGCATGCAGCCTGGCAACGCCTTCCATGATCACGAGGTCGCCGAGGCGGGCGCGATCGAAGTCCGGGCTGCCTTTGACAATCATCTCGCTGAACTCCGCCATCACCGCTTCCACATCCTCGATGCTGCGGCCCTTGACGGCTTCCGTCATCATTGAGGCACTGGCCTGCGAAATGGCACAGCCGTTGCCGAGCATGGCGACATCAGTGACCCGTCCGTCCTCTATGGACAGCTGCACGCTTATCTTGTCACCGCAGGAAGGGTTGCGGCACTTGGCCTCGCGGTTCGGATTGCGGAGCTCCGCCGTATTACGGGGCTGCTTGTAGTGATCGAGGATCACTTCTCTGTAGAGTGTCTTGAGGTCCATCAGGCGAATATCTCCGCAACCGTCTCGATCGCTGCCACGAGGCGGTCAATTTCTTCATTCGTATTGTACAGGTACAGCGAGGCCCGGGTTGAGCTGTTGAGGCCCAGGGCATTATGCAGCGGCTCGGCGCAGTGGAGTCCTGAGCGGACGGCCACGCCTTCCTCATTGAGGAACTGCGCTATGTCGTGGGGATGGGCATAGTCCAGGTGGAAACTGGCAATCGCCGGCTTGCCTTCGAAGTAATCACCGATGATCCGCAGGCCGGGCAGGGCCGCGAGGCGCTCATGCAGGTAGCGGCTGATTTTCTTCTCGTGATTGTAGATCGCATCCATTCCCAGGGCTTCAAGGTAGTCAATCGCGGCTCCCGTGGCAATCACATCGGCAATGCTCGGGGTGCCGGCCTCGAACTTATGGGGTGTCACGTTGAAGCGCGTATCTTCACGGCTGACTTCGGCAATCATGTTGCCACCGGTGCGGTAGGGCGGCATTGCATCCAGCAGTGCGCGGCGACCCCACAAGATACCGACACCGAAGGGAGCAAGCATCTTGTAGGCGCTGAAGGCGATGAAGTCCGCCCCGAGGGTCTGCACGTCGATCGGCATGTGCGGCACACTCTGGGCACAGTCCGCCACGAACATCGCACCGACTGCATGCGCCTGGCGGGCCAGCTCGGGGATTGGATTGACAACACCGCTGACATTGCTGACATGGGCCACCGCAACAAGCTTGGTCCGTTCACTGAGCTTCCGGTCGAATTCCTCCCGGTTGAGCTGGCCGCTCCCAAGCACACCGACGACCTGCAGCCTGGCACCCTTGCGCTTGCAGAGCTGCTGCCAGGGCACGAAATTGGCATGATGCTCCATGTCAGTCACGATTATCTCGTCCCCGGGGCCGATGTTGGCCTCGCCCCAGCTGCCGCAGACATGGTTGATGGAGTCAGTCGTGTTCAGGGTGTAGATGATTTCGTCGCTGCTGGCTGCATTGATGAATCGTGCCAGTTTCTCGCGGGTTTCCTCATAGGCATTCGTGGCTTCCTCGCTGAGCATGTGGATGCCGCGGTGCACATTGGCGGGGAAGTCGCTGTAGACCCTGGTAATGCAGTCAATGACCTGCCGGGGCTTGAGGGTTGCCGCCGTATTGTCGAAATAGACAAGCGGAAACTCATTGACCGTTCGCTGCAGGGCCGGGAAATCCTGGCGGATAGCTGCAACATCAAACCCAGAGCTGATTCCTGCTCCCGCAGGACTGTCACTGTTCATCATGGCACTTCCTGTACGTGATGCTTAGTCAGCGATTTCAACGAAGACATCATTGTCTTCAATACGTACATTGTAGACGGGGACGGGGGCAAATGCAGGGGCCGTGAGAGCCTTGCCAGATTCCAGGTCAAAGGTGGCTCCATGGGCGCGGCAGCGTACGCTGCAGCTCTCCCGGTTGATTTCGCCCTGGCTCAGGGGGAATTCCTGGTGGCTGCAGCAGTCCTCGATTGCGAATACTCGGTTTCCGAAGCGCACCAGCATGATGTCGTAGTCATCCACGGTAATTGGCCAGGCCCGGCCCTCCGGGATCTGATCGAGAGCGGCAACCCTGTGCAGTGCCATCAGTCCTGTCTCCCGAGCATTTCGCGGTAGACGTACTCGCGCAAAACGCCCTCGGGAACAAGATCCGCTATCTCAGCCAGGAAGCCACTGATCAACAGCTGCCGCCCGGCCTCGGGGTCAATTCCCCGGCTTTCCAGATAGAACAGCTCCTCATCACTGACATTGGCAACGCTGGCCCCGTGGCTGCAG
>JAHEFU010000095.1 GCA_024645305.1 Planctomycetales bacterium | reverse complement strand
CAACAGCCCGGACTGCGCGGAGTGCCATGGTCAGGACATCGGTGTTGTCCGCAGCCGCAGCGGTTTCGTCTACAGCGAAATCGGCCGCCGCTTGCTGGCGGAATTCAAGTTCAACGGCAACCTCGCCGTCGGCCAGGAGCTGTCGGAGCTGATCCTCGGGCGGATTCCTGTGCGCCCGGCACGCATATTCGATGAACCGGGCCTGAAGATCGATTCCATCCTGCCCGTGCCCTTGCACACGCAGCGCAGGCGGGAGCGGCGCTTCAACCAGAGCGAACTGCTGGCCCGCATGCTGGCGGATCATACCGGGATATCCCTGCGCACCGACCTGCTCCAGCGCAAGCGCCCTACGGAGACGCAGGTCGGTCTGACCCAGGCCCAGCGTCGCAGCAATGTACAGGGGGCCTTTGATATCCAGGAGCGCCATCAGGGCGCTCTGACAGGCCGGAACTACATCGTGGTCGATGATCTGATGACAACCGGTTCGACAATTGCCGCATGTGCCAGGGCGCTGCGCCGCCGGGGCGCACGCCAGGTCTTTGGACTGACCCTGTTCAGCACCATCCCGCACAAACGCGGTGCCGATGGGGAGATTAGCGGGGAGCTGCTGGATGTGCCACCGCCACTACTATAATCAAGCCATGCGACCAATACTGTTCATACTGCTGCTTCTAGCTGTCCTGGGCCAGGCCTCCTGCGACGTGATCAATGCAACCAAGCTGGAGAATGCTGTCACCAAGGCCCTGAAGGATGATTCACGCACCGGCGAGTTTGAGTTCCAGGTGAGCCACGAGGGCGAGGGCCGCGTGCTTATCACAGGCGAGGTTGATACCGCTGAACAGATAGAGGCGGTCAAGGAAATAGCTGCCGCGGTTGTGGGAGTCATGGATGTCAGTGTACGGATCGGCCTCACGGACAATTCATCCAGCACGCTGATGCAGGACGGTGTGGTCAACACGCCATTCTTCTAAGCCTTCGTGTGGCTGCCCGGATTTCGCCCCTGAATCCTCAAATCAGGGAAATGCCGCCGGATTATTGTTGCAAATTGCCCCTTCAGTTGGTATAAATACTGCCCTGCCTGCGGAAGTGGTGGAATGGCAGACACGCTAGGTTCAGGACCTAGTGAGCGCAAGCTCGTGGGGGTTCGAATCCCCCCTTCCGCATTTTCCCCTTATTCATGCCCCAATCAAGCCTGCCACTCCCTTGCGCCCTGGCTATCCTTGATTTCCCTATGCCTAGAACCGAACTTATGGTACAAAGTTATTAGTTAAGTTTTAACCATTTATCAAGGTGAGTACCATGCTGACACGCCGATTCTGCTGGATAGCCCTGATGGCATCCTTATTGATTCACTCCTGCGGTGGAGGCGGATCCGAGATTGCGCAGGGTCTTGATCCTGCTCCGGACAGCCCCCGCGAGTTTTCCCTGACAGTGCTGGATGAGAGTTTCCTTGCGGATTCCGTGGCCGAATTCAGCCTGGAGCTGAGGCAGGCTGACAATCAGCTTGTTGTCAGGGTCCTTGTTGACAATGCAGAGGATCTGCGTGCCGCCTACATCCAGCTGGAGTATGACGAGCGTTTCTATACACCGCTCGGCGTGGATGCGGAGGGCCTGCTGGGATTGCCGGCGGAACTGCTCAGCCTGTCCGTTACGGACCGTCCTGGGATTGTTGGCTACGGTGAAGTGCTGATCAGGCCTGACGAGGCCGCTGGTTACAACGGGGCAGGGCTGCTGGCTGAAATCCGCTTCCGCAATTCCCCGTTCGAGCAGACGCGCGTTGCCGCCATGGCCCCGGATGACAACTCAAGTGCCACGACACTGGAGTTCATCACCGGCCTGGATACATTCTGGTATTACTACAGCACCGGCGATTATGACCAGAACGGCCAGACCAACATCGCTGACCTGACGCCGCTGGGCCGCCACTTCGGCGAGTCCGGACCCTTCGATGAGGCCACGGTGCAGGGTGTGATTGACTACGATAACAATGACCTGATCAACATCTCCGACGTGACCGGCATCGGCATCGGATTCGGCAACACGGTTGACATGTACAGCATGTACGAAAGCACGAACCACGAGGCGGACTATCCCGCTTCAAACGGGGAGGCACCCAAGCTCGACGCCCTGCTGATGCTGCCGTTCGCCTCCGCCATCGGTGACAAGAGCCTCGACCGCCTGCATTTCGAGCAGGCCCTCGAAGGCACAACGCCCGGTGCGGGCTACTGGGTGCGTCCGGCGGACGGTAACAGTGATGGTACGCCGAGCAACAAGGTCACCTTCGATGACATTCCCGACTTCAACCTGACGTTCTATCAGATTGACTACACCCTTGATGAGGATGTGCAGGTCGATTCCGAGCTCGGACACGTTGCCATCGAATACACCGGCAAGGCTGAACCGGAGTATTTCAACCTGAACGTCAATGACGAGTGGGTGATCGAGAACGTGCCCATCCTTCCCGTGGAAGGCGTGGGTGAGCTGCAGACTGTCTACCTGGATTTCCCGCTGGGAGTGGAACCCGGCACGGAGGTGCTCGAGATTGAGCACGGCGCCAGCCTTACAAGTGATGTCAAGACTGAGAAGCCCAAGAAGAACCACAGCCTTGGTGCTCTGACGGCCCTCGTGATGATCTACAACGGCCAGGATGAGGATACGGCCCTCGCGTCGGCCGAGGTCAAGAAGGAGATCGGTGACGAAATCGACGGGGACAACTGGGGCGTGCATGGCTCCAAGTTCCCCAACCAGGAAGCCAAGAAGAATGAATGTGTACCTGCAGCCGTTGCCAACAGCCTGAAGTTCCTCAAGGACAAGAATGCGGCCACCCTGGGCGGTGTTGCCGATGGGGACATTGACAGCACGGCAATCGGCGGGGCGGTCGGCTACACGGAGGCCGGCGGTACGAAGGGTGCCAACGGCAAGGCCACCTGGCCCGGCAAGAAGAACAAGTACATGAAGGACAAGAAGATTCCCATCAGGACCACGGCGGTCCCGGCGGAGCAGAGCTTCAGCGGTGAGGCCACGGCTGCGGACTGCGACAAGGCGTTGCAGGCCGTGAAGGACGGCAAGGATGTGGAGCTGCAGGGACGCAACCACTGCGCTGCCATCGTCGGCATGGCGAAACTCAAGAACGGCAAGTATGTGATCTATGTCGCGCATGACACGGAGCAGGGCAAGGAGGGCGGTCAGAAAGTGCAGAAGATCATCTATGATCCCTCAGTTGCCAGTCCCAAGGCGGAAGGTGGCGCAGGCTTCAATGGCCGCAACATCTTCGGTTTCGTGATCGAGTCCGTTGACACAAAGCAGGACGGCAAGATCAGCTACCTGCAGGACAACTACTTCATAGACACCTTCACCCAGCTGGACAGTGAGCATGGTGAGATCGAATTCACCTATGAGCAGACCGCTGATCCGCTGCTGTTCCTCAATGTGAGTATTGACGGGACACAGCAGATACTCGACCTGCCCCTGCGCAGCGGCGAGGCTGGCACGACAAGCACGGTTTACATCCCGATCGCCTACAACGGCGGTGAGGGGAATGACATGCTGGATATCACTTCGGGGCATACGCTGGATACCCTGCCCACCGGCCTGCAGCCCGAGGAGAACCTGCTGCATGAGGTCGGCGATGACGACTTCAAGGTGGACAGTGGCGAGGACGGCGCTCCGTTGCAGTATTCAGGGGTAACCGTGGATCCCGTCTGGTTCCTGGGCCACAACTACACGGATGCGGCCTTCCACCCGACATCAACGATTGTCAACCAGGAGGCCGGCAGCAAGGAATGCGCTCCGGCGGCGATATCCAACAGCCTGAAGCTGCTCAAGAAGCTCAATCCGACCATCAACCAGGACCTGGACGTTGATATTGGTACCGTCAAGCCGGCCACGGGCTGGACTGCGGCAATCGGAGCACCCGTCAACGGTCTCAATGGCGCAGGCTCCTGGTGGAACCGCAAGAAGAAGTGGATGAACGACAAGAAGGAATACCCGGTGCAGACGGACATCGTCAGTGACAAGTCGAAGTTCGACGACATCATCAAGGCCATCAAAGCCGGCAAGGATGTCGAGCTGCGGGTTCCCGGTCACGTCGTCATGGTCACGGGCATCATCAAGCTTGCCAACGGCCAGTACATCCTCGAAATCGTCCATGACGCGGACCAGACAGACAATGCCAAGGGCACGCAGACGGAGCTCGTGAAGTATGATCCGACCACCAACACCTTCAGTGGCCGGGGCTGGATCAACGGCAAGAAGTTCACTGACGGCGGAAACCTCGGCTGCCTGTTCGTGGTGGAGAGCTTCAGCAACCTGAATGTGAAGCGCACCAACATCAGCGTGGATGAGACGGTCATAGACCTTTCCAACTACGGTGAGATCAAACTGGACTACACAGCCAGTGAGGACATGTACTATTTCAACTTCGTGTCTGAGGGAGTCTGGAAGATCAAGAACATGCCGGTCCCGAGCCTGGGGGACAACGGTGATGATGAGACCGCCACGGTGCGCTTCCAGTTTGATGACCTGCTGCCGGGTGAAGCGCTCGAGGAAATCGAGTACAGCTGGGAGTTCGGCCTGCTGCCCCTCGAGGCAGCTCCGGCGGATATCGAGACTTCCATCATCGATCCGGAGGAATTCATCGTAGGTACCGGGGAAGCCGCCACGCCGCTATTGAGTCCCGCAAGCACGGTCTCCGTGTTCGACTGGCTGCCCTTCGGCATCGCGGACATTGCCTGCCATCCCGCCGCCAACATCGTAAACCAGGAGGCCGGTGACAACGAATGTGCCCCGACGGCCATCTCCAACAGCCTCAAGCTGCTGCAGAATGCCAATCCGACTGGCATGGCCGGGCTGGACATCGACATCGATGACATGAAGCCCGCCACGGGCTGGACGGCAGGCGGCGCACCCGCTGGCAACCCGGAGGATGCCGGAGCCTGGTGGAACCTCAAGAAGCAGTACATGATTGACAACGGCTATCCTGTTACGACAGAGATCAAGACAAAGGATGACTTCGGCGAGATCGTCGACGACATCAGGGCCGGCAAGGACGTGGAGATGCGGGTGCCCGGCCATGTGGTGATGGTGACCTGCGTGATCGTGCTGGCCAACGGCGACATGATCTTCTGGGTGGCCCATGACACGGACCAGGATGACGACACCAAGGGCACGACCGTCGAGCCGATCTACTATGATGCCAGCGAAGGTACTTTCCATGGCAGCTTCTGGGTAGAGGGCAAGACCGCGGCGACACCCGGCAATGCCGGCTGCCTGTTCGTGGTGGAGGACTACCTCGACCTGCTGCTGCCGATCCCGCTGTGCGTGGATCCATTCAGCCTCCTGCCGGTCGGCCCTCCGGGCATCATCCCCGACGGACACTCGGGCATGGCGCAGCTGCTGCACCGCGACACCCTGCAGCCCATGGGCCAGATCCCCTTCGTCTTCTTCGATCCTGACGGCAACCACATCTCCTGGCAACCGGGGACTTCCGGTGGACCGCTGATCGTGTTTGACAACCTGACTGGGCCGCAGCAGCTGGGGGTACAGTTCTTCGGTGAGGGTGCCCAGCTTGATTTCCCAGGGTATGTGCCCGGAATGGTCGGCGTCGAGCTCCAGCTGTATACCGCCTTCGGGGGGATTGGAGATCAGCCGGCGGGTGTCGGACAGATCACCCTGGCTGATTTCACGCCGCTGGGACAGTTCCCGCTCGGACCTTCGCTGGTCCCGCCGGCCTCACCGCCGAACTCTTTTGGTGTGACCCTGGAATTCCCGACACCTCCGAATGATTTCTTCTTCGGTACATTCCAGCAGCCGAATTCGACCCTTGAACTCAGCGGTGTCTACATGGACTGGCTGGCCTTCCCGATTCCGGAGTAATTGAATCAGTACCGGCATCCGGATTCCAATGCGGGATCCGGGTGCCGGAACTTTCCCGGATCGTCTGACTGGCGTCTGTGCAGTGGACTCGGAATCGTTGCAAACTTCTGTCACGCAGTGCTGTTGCACCGCAGTCGCGGCCTGTTGCAGTCTGGAAAGCCGCTGCTGCAGACGGTATAATTCACATCCACGCCCCAGTAGTACAATGGATAGTACAGCCGCCTCCTAAGTGGTAGATACTGGTTCGATTCCGGTCTGGGGTGGATAGTCTCCCGTGGAATTGTTGGATTTCACGGTCGTGATGTCAAAAGCGCCATACTGCGGGTTATATAAGCAACCCACACCAGCATCACCTGAAACGTACCCCCAGCATATCAAACACAGTCCTGCTGTTCATGGACTTCATCAGTTGAGTGGCAGATGAGAACGGCAGGTTCGCCGGCATGGGCCAGCTGGTCTTCGCCCCTGATCAAGCTGAAACTGCAAAATGAAGTACTGCCACCTGATCCTGCGCAAACTGCAGGTTGACACCATATTGCTTGGAGGGGTAGGGACGCATCTCGATGTCCGGTCCACGGCACGAGCGCCACATGATGATTGAGAATCATTCCAGATTCGGAATGACAATGGAATTGCATCTATCTGGGCTATACACTGTGCGGGTCTGCTGTCAGTGAATGAAACAGTGATTCGTTAGTGAATCAATGTGGCACTCTCGACTGGCAATTGAAGAACTGGGAGTTGCCTCTTTTGGCCGGCAGGAGTCTGGAGGTTACTATGAGCGGATATTCACTTGCTTCAATGTTAGCCCTGGTCGGTATGCTTGTGCTGACAGTTTCCTGTGGTGGCGGAGAGAATATGTACAGGCCATTGCAGGGAGAGCCGATCATCGCTGCGCCTGGGCTCATCGCCGAAACTGCACCCGAATCCCCGCTCAGGCAGATTTCCATAGAAAAGACACTTGCTGAGCTTGCAGTCCTTGAAACCCCGCCGGGGGTCAATCCAGACTTCTTTGCGGAGCTGAAAAGCGCTTTTGAAGAAATGCTGACAAGCCTCTATGACGAAAATGGCAACCCCGTGGGCAAGGCAGTATCCGGGCTCAGCGTCCCTGAAATGACCAAGGCCTGGGCGGCAAGCTGCAAGCAGACGCCCGGGGGCGAGCTTAGCCTCACCTGGCTGGGCCGCCATACCGGGGATTACGACCTCAACAGCGAAGTCAACGTGTCGGACATCACGCCCCTGGGGATTCATTTCGGCGGCCTGACTGACTTTGACGAGGAGGGACTGCCCGTCGAATCAGGCGTAAATGAGCACATGGCCCAGGTTGACGGCGATTCCAATGGTGAAATCAACATTTCGGACATAACCCAGATCGGGCTGAATTTCGCTTCGTTGACACTTGGCTACCGCGTGTACCTCGGCCATTCCGCAGACGGTGTGAATTTCACCTGGCTGGCGGATTACATTCCTGATCCGGGCGGCGACGAGACCGTCAGTGCGCCATTCAACAGTAACACCGGCCAGGGTGAGGTCCTGCACTACTCCCTGACATTTGGGCAACCGACTATTCCGGAAGGTGAAACCCTCTATATGCGGATTGTGCCCTTTGACGGCAGTACTGAGGGACTTGAGCTGATCATTCCTGCGTATGACGGTCCCCACGCGAAATTCGAGTGCAGCAGCTGCCATACCAGGGTCAATTTCGATTTTCTTGGTCAGGAAAACACCTGCAGCATTTGCCACAGCACGCCCCCTGAAGCCGGAGGTACATGGTCAGATGCGCCAGTGCTGCACCAGACATGCGACAATTGCCACAAGTCCCATAAGTTCAGCGTGGATCCACCGGAGTCAGCGTGCTCAACATGCCACTCCTCAATCGCGACCCAGCTAACCGGCTCAACCATGACGGCTTGCCTGGACTGCCATAAAACGCCGCACCTGCCGGACGCACAGCCCTCAACCGCTGATTGCGCGTCCTGCCATGCGGATCAGGCAGCCGGGATTGCCGACGAGGCGATGTCCAGCTGCTCCACCTGCCATAACGAGCATGTTTTCAGCCAGAGCTATGAGCCGGCAACCTGCATCGGCTGCCATGCCAATCCTGATGACAACATCGCCGTTGAATGGGCCCTGGCGCCGGGCTTGCACGGTACTTGCTCAAGCTGCCACGAATTGCACAACTTCAGCGTGGATGCGCCCAATGCACTCTGTGCGAATTGCCATGAGTCCGTGATCAGTGGAGGACACGCCGGCGGCAAAACTGACTGCCTGAGCTGCCATGGCTCACCTCACGTGCCCCAGATAATGGATCTCAGTGACTGCACGAGTTGCCATACCAACCCCCCGGAGAATCCGGCTGCCAGCTGGGGCGATGCACCCGGCTTGCATAACCAGTGCCTGAACTGCCACCCCGGCGATCACCCTGACAAGCCCGTGCCGGCGGAGAGGGATTGCATGACCTGTCACTCGGAAGGCTGGGATGCCGTGCATTTGCCAGAGCAGACCGCATGCCTGACCTGCCACACATTCCCCCACCTGCCGGAACTCACCCTGGCCTCGGAGGATTGCCAGTCCTGCCACACCGACTATATCGGAGACGGGAACCATACCGGAAGCTGCCTGGATTGCCACAGAAGTACTTTGCATCCACCGCAGGATGGCTGGGTCTACTGTTTCGAATGCCATGAAATCTAATCAACATGGGAGTGCAGTGTGTGGCTACCGGATTCCATGTCACTGGTGTCGGCGATAGGTCAGCGCAGGGTGCCCCGGTCCTCTCATCCGGTAAGTAGGGATGTAGTGTCAACGTCCAGCGTATAGACCGATGTTCCGGTCTGGGGATGTACTTGCGTCCTGTTTCCCGCTCTGCCAGGCTTGGCGCCATTGTGCGTTCACCTGTATATAATGCACTGGGCTTACTCATGCGAAAAAGACACATCGTGCCTGCGACCATGGGACTGACGGCAATTGCCGCCATCCTGCTTGTCACCCAGAGCGGGGTGCTCAAGCGGCAGGACAAGTGGCAGGAGACCGGACCATCCATCCCCGTGATCTCCACCCGCGGCCATTTTGTCAATGGCGAACTGCGCCCCGGCGACGAACCATATTCATACGATCTGGTGGATGGGGCAGAGGGGCCGGCTGCCTGGAACAGTCTCAGTGGCGATGTCATCATCGTGATCCATGGCTTCAACAACAGTGCAGAGAAGGCCAGCGTGAAATTCCATACTGCTGAGTTGTCCCTGCGCTCCTGCGGTTTTGCAGGCAGCATCATCGGCTACAGCTGGGATGCCAACACCCAGAAGGACCCCTTCGGCACCACGGGTTACCACGAAGGCCGTGGCAATGCCATTGCCAATGGGCGCAAGCTGGCCAGCTTCATCGCGGACTGCAAGCGGGAGCATCCTGAGGCCCGGATCCACCTGATCGGTTACTCCATGGGGGCCCGCCTGGTCCTGGAAACTCTGCTGGCCCTCGATAACGATCCCCGCTTCGCCGAAAGCGATGATCTGCAGGTTGCTTCGGTGCATCTCGTGGGTGCAGCGGTTGACAACGAAGAGGTGGAGCAGCAGCAGCGTTACGGTATTGCGGTGGAAAGCCGCACACAGTGGCTGTACAATTATTACAGTCGTGAGGACAATGCGCTCGGGATGTTCTATCCCCTCAAGGAAGGGGACCGGGCCCTTGGTGAAGGCGACATCGAGCATGCTGAGCGGGCACCGCGCAACTACCAGTCCATTGACATCGAGTCTGAGCTGCTGGAGATAGACAAAAGCACGGGCCAGCCCGCTTCCGAAACCGGGGACAACCACTCAGCCTGCCTGGGAATTTTGGGCGAAGACGGTGAACTGCTGGATGATGGCATCATGGATGTGGTGCTCAGGCAGATCAACAGGTTGTTCGGGGGCAATGATACGGCGGATTGACCGCTGCGCCTGCCCGGTGTAATTTAGGGGCATGGAACACGAGGGCCGCAACGGGGCTGGGGCAGGTAACTGGTTGGCCTTGCTCGCCGGACCACTCATAGCCGGCCTGCTGATCCTGTTCACCGACCTCGAGCCCGGCAGCCCGCAGGTCACGCTGATGGCCGCCGTGGCCCTGTGGATGGCCATCTGGTGGATCTCCGAAGCCGTCCCCCTGGCCGTCACCGCCCTGCTGCCCGTGGCCCTCTTTCCGATCCTGCAGATCATGTCCGGCAAGCAGGTTGCCACGCTCTATTTCAACAATGTGATTTTCCTGTTCATCGGCGGATTCATCATCGCCCTGGCGATGCAGCGCTGGAACCTGCACAAGCGCATAGCCCTCGGTATAATCCGCTTCGTGGGTCTCAGCCCCTGGCGCCTGATGCTGGGCTTCATGCTGGCAACGGCCTTCCTCTCCATGTGGATCAGCAACACAGCCACCACCATGATGATGGTCCCGATCGCCCTGGCCGTGGTGCTGAAGCTGGAGGAGGACAATTCCGCAGGCAAGCTCGGCACGGGGATCCTGCTGGCC